>NZ_LZJE01000010.1:0-78633 GCF_001666865.1 Mycobacterium sp. E136 | reverse complement strand
CCGCCCGTCACGGGTCAACCTGCTCAACTGGGACGGTCGCGGCGAACCCAGCGGGATCTTCCCGGAGCGGAGCGCGGATCGATGAAGCTCCTTCGCAGCAAGCGGGACCCGACCCTCGAGCATCGACTCGTATGGCAGGCGGCCGCACTGCTGCTCGCGTATCCGGACGACCGACAGGGCGAACGGTTGACCACCGTCGAGGAGATGCTGACCCACCTTCGCGACGAGACCGCAAACCTGCTCGGCGCCACCGTCACCGCGCTCCGCGCAGCGGATCCGATGCAGGCGCAGATCGACTACGTCGACACCTTCGACATGCGGCGCCGCACCACGATGTACCTCACGTACTGGACCGCCGGGGACACGCGAAACCGCGGCAACCACATGCTGGCGTTCGCGAACACCTACCGCGAAGCCGGCGTGCACCCACCGAAACACGAGGCGCCCGACTACCTGCCGGTGGTGCTCGAGTTCGCCGCGACCGTCGACGCCGAGGCGGGGCGGCGTCTGCTCGCCGAACACCGGGCGCCGATCGACCTGCTGCGCGAGGCTTTAGAGGAGTCGGCATCGCCGTACGCACACGCCGTGGCCGCGGTCTGCCAGACCCTTCCGCCCCGCACCGAGCAGGACGCGCAACGGGCCCAGCGGCTGGCGGCCGCCGGACCGCCAACCGAAACCGTTGGCTTGCAACCGTTCACGCTGACCGTACCGCCGCGACGCGCGCAAGGAGTATGACATGTCGGGCTGGGAGATCTTCTGGGACGTGATCCCCTACGTGACGTTGGCCGTCGTTGCGGTCGGGATCTGGTGGCGGTACCGCTACGACAAGTTCGGGTGGACCACGCGGTCGTCGCAGCTGTACGAATCGCGTCTGTTGCGCATCGGCAGCCCGATGTTCCACTTCGGCATCCTGGTGGTGATCGTGGGGCACATCATCGGGTTGGTCATCCCCGAATCATGGACCGATGCAATGGGACTCAGCGACCACGCCTATCACGTGCAGGCGCTGGTCCTCGGGGGGATCGCCGGTGTCACAACGCTGTGCGGCATCGCGTTGTTGGTCTTCCGCCGTCGCACCACGGGCCCGGTCTTCCTCGCCACCACCGCCAATGACAAGGTGATGTACCTGGTGCTGGTGCTCGCCATCGTGGCCGGGCTCTCGTGCACGCTGATCGGTGCGACGCCCGTCGGCGCCGAGCACGACTACCGCCTGACGGTGGCGCCCTGGTTCCGGTCCATCTGGGTCCTGCAGCCGCGCGGCGACCTGATGGCACAGGCGCCGTTGTGGTTTCACATCCACGTGATGATCGCGTTGGTGCTGTTCTGCCTGTGGCCGTTCACTCGATTGGTGCACGTCTTCAGCGCACCCATCGGCTATCTGTTCCGGCCCTACATCGTCTATCGCAGCCGAGACGTCGTCGACCAGGGCGAGCTGGTCGGTTCACGCCCGCACCGCCGCGGCTGGTGATCAGCGGGTCAACCCGAGACGCTGTGCACCAGGACGCAACACCGGCCTTGGCTCGGGCTCAGCTCCGCGCGCGCGCCCGGCGTCGCACTGCCGTCGAGCACGCCCTCGACCAGCTGAAGGTTCAGTCCGCAGACAACCTCCAGATGGTCCTTCGCCACCGAGTGAAACGGGCAGTTGCGCAGCGTGACACAGCCGTCAGCGTCCGCTTGGGGTAGATATCCGCAGTCGCGCAGCGCCGTCACCACATCACCGCCGGCGTCGACCGCGGCCTGGCGCCCCGTCTCGCGGGCGGCAGTGTTCAGTGCCGACCGCACCGTCCCCGCGGCGTCCTGTTCGATCGAGGTGACCAGCAGCCGGGCGAGCAGAAGGTAGTCGCGCGGCGGCACGCTGACGACGATCTCCTCCGCGCTTCGGGTGTAGAGCTTGGCCGGACGTCCAGCGCCGGGCCCGCCGCGACCGGCGGGGCGCTGATAGCTGACGGCCAGCAGCCCCGCCTCGGCGAGTTTGTCGAGGTGATACGCGGCGAGGGTGCGGCCGATGCCCGCGGCCGCGGCGGCCGCTTCCCGCGAGACCGGCTCGTCCCGCTCGACGACGAACTCGTGCAGTCGACGGCGGATCGGATCATCCAAGCTGGTCAGGGCCGTCAACGACGAGGGATCGGCGAACTGCGAAGCCACCGCGCAATTCTATCACTAAAGACTCTTGACAAAATGCGCGGGCGGGTGTGGTCTAAAAGACATAGAAGTTGATTCTAGAAGGGACGGCGTCATGACCACTTCGAACACCCCCGTACACGACCACTCGACGAGCCCGCTGCTGCGCGCTCGCACCGATCCCGTCTACGGCGCTTACCTGATCCTGCGGATCGGATTCACGGTGCTGCCGATCGTGATGGGTCTGGACAAGTTCACCAATGTGCTGACCGACTGGG
This sequence comes from Mycobacterium sp. E136, assembly GCF_001666865.1. NCBI lineage: Bacteria > Bacillati > Actinomycetota > Actinomycetes > Mycobacteriales > Mycobacteriaceae > Mycobacterium > Mycobacterium sp. E136. The sequence goes on along the minus strand of NZ_LZJE01000010.1, from coordinate 76,234 downwards.
AGGGCTACCTCGCGCCGTGGATCGTCGACCTCAGCCCGTTCACCGCGCACCAGACGATGTTGATCGTCGGCGTGATCGAAATCGTGGCCGGCATCGCGGTCGCGCTCAAACCGCGATACGCCGCGTATGTCGTCGCCCTCTGGCTCGCGGGCATCATCGTCAACCTGCTGACCTATTCCGGGTTCTACGACATCGCCCTGCGCGATTTCGGTCTGCTGTTGGGCGCGTTGACGCTGGGCCGGCTGGCCGCGGTGTACGACGCACCATTGCACACCCGCGCCTCACGATGAGCTAGGCGCCGACCGCCGCCGACGAGAAGAACGCCCGATCGTCGCGGCGGAAGGTGCGCGTCTCGCCGGTGACGGAGATCGTGGCACGGGCTCGGATGTCCGCCGAGCTCGTGCCCACGCTCAACTCCACCGGACCCGGCTCCATGACCAGATCACCCGAGATGCCGGTGTAGGCAAGAACACTCATCGGCAGCGTGAAGGTGATCGACATGGACGCACCTGGGTCCAGCTCGACGCGGGCAAACCCGACGAGCTGCTGCGCGGGCAGCGTGACGCCGACGGCGGTGTCGGCGGCGTACAACTGCAGGACCTCGGACCCGTGGCGCCGTCCGGAATTGGTGACGACGACGGACGCCGTCACCGTGCCGCCCGCGTCGACCGTGTCGCTCGCGAGCTCCAGCGGGCCATACGCGAACGTGGTGTAGCTCAGGCCGTGACCGAAGGCGAACAGCGGCGTGGCCGCCATGTCGAGATAGCCGCTGTGCGGGTCGGCGTCGGTGCGCCGGTAACCACTGCCGGTCTTCTGGCCGTGATGAATCGGCACCTGCCCGACATGCCGCGGCATCGTGAGTGGAAGCCTCCCAGCGGGATTCGTGATCCCGAAGATCGCGTCAACGACGGCGGTCGCCTGATACGGGCCGGCGTAATAGGCGGTCAGCACCGCGGGCAAATGGTCGATGACGACGCCGAGCGCGTACGGCCTACCCATCGAGAGGACCGTGACGGTCGGCTTGCCCACCGCACTCACCGCCTCGATCAACTCCACTTGCTGAGCGGGCAGTGCGATGTCGGCGGTGTCCGACCCCTCCCCCTCGGTACGCGCCCCCGACCACGACGACCGTCCTCCGACCGCCAGGATCACGGCATCGGCGTCCCGGGCCGCCGCGACGGCGGCGGCGATGTCGACCGGTTCGGCCGGCGTCACACCCGTGCCGGCGACGGCGTCCACCTCCGCACCGGGCAACAGCCGCCGAACGGCGTCTGCCAGCGACACAGCCGCGTAGTTGGACTCGATGTAGGCGCGCCGGTCGGTCGCGAACACCGGTCCGAGCTCGCCCGCGATCGCCATGAGCGCTTCCTGGGGCACGTCACCCCCGAGTTCGATTCCCGCCATGGCCATTTCGCCACCGGTGGCCCGAGCTTCGAACATCTTCATCGCATCGGCGAAAGAGTAGGTCGAGAACCCCGCTGCCACGTCGTCGGCGTGCGGACCGATGACGGCGATCCGCCGGAGGTCTCGGCGCAGCGGCAGGAGGTCGCCGTCGTTCTTGAGCAGCGTCACCGCACGCGCGGCGATGCGCGCCGACAGATCGGCACCCTCGCCTGCGACCGCTTCGATGACGATCGGGTCCTCGGGAACATAGGGGTCGTCGAAGAGGCCGAGCGCGAACTTCTGGCACAGCACCCGTAGCACCGACCGGTCGAGCACCGACTCGGAGATCCTGCCTTTGCGCACGGCGGCGGCCAACACCTCGCCGTAGCCGAAGACTTCCGGCAGCTCGACATCCATGCCCGCCGTCGCCGCCAGAACACCGGCGTCCTCGGGGGTTTCGGCGACCCGCTGCCGCGTCCGCAGGAATTGAATCGCCACATAGTCGGATACGGTCGTCCCGGTGAAGCCCAGTTGGTCGCGGAGCAGCGTCGTCAACACCGTGTGCGAAGCGGAGACAGGGACGCCGTCGAGTTCGCTGTAGCTGGGCATCACACTCGCCAGCCCCGCCAACCGGATCGCGGCCTCGAACGGCCGCGCGAAGACGTCGCGGAGTTCGCGGGGCCCGACCGCGGTCGCCGCCATGTTCTGACCGCCCTCGGTCACCGCGTAGCCGATGAAGTGCTTACCGGTGGCCGACACGCCCTGCGCCAGATCGTCGGACTGCAGACCGCGCGTGTACGCGACGCTCATCGCGCTGGTGAGATAGGCGTCCTCACCGAATGTCTCGCCGACCCTGCCCCAACGGGCGTCGCGGGCGATGTCCATCACCGGACCCAGCGCCTGGCGCAGCCCAACCGCCCGCAATTGGCGGCGAACGAGGTCCGTCATCTCCTCGACCGCCGCGGTGTCCCACGTTGCGGCCATCGCGATCGGGGTCGGGAACGCCGTGAAGCCCGGCGCGACCACACCGCTCATCGCTTCGTTGTGGAAGATCGCGGGTATCTTGAGCCGGGTCTCGGTCATCAGGTGGCGCTGAATCGCGTTGACCGCCGTCGCCAGAGCGACGGGAGCCTTGTGGCCGATCATCCCGAGAGCGCAGACGTGTCCGATCCCGCTCCCGAGGAGCGCGTCGAGCTTGTCGCGGTTGGTTCCCTCGGGAGTGAAGAGCGCCAGCGGAAACACCGAAGACAGCTGCATCACCTTCTCGTCGACCGTCATCTGGCGCAACAGGTCTTGCGCCCGGGCCGTGGGATCTGCCGTCACAGTGCTGATTCACTTCTCCAATCGGCTCGCACGTCTGACTCCCCGCAGCGCCGCAAACGGGACGATGAAGTACACCGCGATCACCAGGTAGCCGAAAACCGCGATGATCGGGAAGAACAGCCCAGCCGCAAGGAACACGGCATATCCGGCCAGCCCCGGGGTGAGCCGCTTGGTGATGAGGCTGACATCCGCAGCGGATACTCCGGTCCGAATCAAGCTCTGCCACACCGCATACCGCCACATCAGCGATACCACTGCCGACACCAGCAGCAGGTTGATGCCGTAGACGGTCACCGCCACCCGTTGAGCATCGCTGCCGCCGATGTAGTCGCCCAACAGCCGAGTGGGGAACGGGAGGAATGAAACGAGCAGCAGTAACAGCAGGTTCAGTCGGATGAGCGCGGGTGTGGCCCGATCGAGGAATTCGGTGATCACGGTGTGTTCGAGCCACACCGCGCCGATCGTCGAAAAGCTCACCAGGTAGGTCAGGTACGACGGCCACTGAAGTATTACGGCGCCCAGCAGGTCACCCTCCGAGCCGTCGGGTACACCGATCTCGAGCACCAACAGCGTGATCGCGATAGCGAACACACCATCGCTGAACGCTTCCATTCGGGTCGTCCGGTATCCGGAGGGCCGAGCAGCTTCGGCCCGTTCAGCCGCCACAGTGGATCAGTATCCCTCTGCCGACGTGCCGACGGAGCGGTTCCGCTACACCGTGGCAGGGGCTTTGGTCCTCGAATCCTCAGGCCTTCGGCCCACGACGAGCACCAACCGCGATTCCTACACTGCGGTCATGACCTACGTGATCAGCAGTGCGTGTGTGGACGTGATGCACAAGTCGTGTGTGCCGGAGTGCCCGGTGGACTGCATCTACGAGGGTGCGAGATCGATGTACATCAATCCCGACGAGTGCGTGGACTGTGGGGCATGCAAACTGGCGTGCGAAGAAGACGCGATCTACTTCGAAACCGACCTGCCCGACGACGAGCAACGCCATCTCGCCGACAACGCAGCGTTCTTCGCCGAGATCCTGCCCGGCCGCAACGCTCCCCTCGGTACACCCGGCGGTGCCGCCAAACTCGGCCGCGTCGGTGTCGACACGCCGCTGGTCTCCGCGATGTCACCGCGGTGAAGTAGGGACCTAGGCCTCTAGCCCCGCTGTCCTCGATGATGGATAGTGGAGACCGACTTGCTGCAAGGAGGTTGACCGGGATGCCCAGAGGACAGAGCCTAGAAGAGCTCAATCGCAGGCGTTGTCTCGATCTCCTGCAACGGGTACGGGTGGGCCGGCTGGTGTTCACAGACGAGGGAGTGCCCGCGGTGCATCCGGTGAACTTTCGGCTCTGGCGCGACGACGTCGTGGTCAGGGTCGCTGAGGGTCCGAAGTTGATCGCGGCCACGAGCAATCAGCTCGTCGCGTTCGAGGCCGACGAGTTGGATCCCGACCTGCGGACCGGATGGAGCGTGGTCGTCGTCGGACGTGCCGAGGAGCTCACCGATGTCCAAGATCTTGTCGAGGTCTCGGGCACGTTCGTGCAGCCGTGGGTCGAAGGGCGCCGAGACCACTTCGTTCGTATCCGCTCGGAGAAGATCACCGGTCGGCAGTTCCAGGAGCGGGGGGTTCCGCGGTACCACGCGGTCAGCCAGGATGGGGTCCCGAAGTAGGCCTGACCCCCCCAACGGGGTCGGCAGCCTTGACGACGTGGAGAAGAAGCCTCCAAGCGACGCTCGCCGGCAATCGCTGCTGGACCGAATGTTGGTGCTACTCACAGTGGGTGCGCTCTCGGTCGGCGGCATCCTGTGGCTGCTTGGGAAACGAGAGCCAGCCGACATCTGCTGGATTCTGGCCACCCTGGTCGCGGTACTGCCCGCGGTGCTTTGGGTGATCTCGGGGTTGCGACAGGGCCGCCTCGGTGTCGACGTGATCGCGGTCCTCTCCCTCGCGGGCACCCTCGTCGTCGGCGAATACCTCGCCGGTGCGCTGATCGCGGTGATGCTCACCGGCGGGCACGCCCTCGAAGCCACCGCCGAGCGTCGCGCCTCCCATGACCTACGCGCGCTGCTCGAACATGCCCCACGGTTCGCCCGCCGCCGGGTCGGGGCGGAGGTCCGGGTCATCCCGATTGCCGACGTCGCGGTCGGTGACCTACTGGTGGTGGGTTCCGGTGAAACCGTGCCGGTAGACGGACGCATCGCCGACTCGGTGGCGGTGTTGGACGAATCGGTCCTCACCGGCGAAGCCATGCAGGTGGAACACCGGTCCGGTGAAACGGTCCGCAGCGGTGTGGTGAACGCGGGCAGTTCTTTTGAACTCCGCGCCACCGCCACCGCGAGGGACAGCACCTACGCAGGCATCGTGCGCCTGGCCGAAGACGCGCGAGCCGAAAGCGCGCCGATCGTCCGGTTGGCCGACCGGTACGCCGCGTGGTTCCTGCCCTTGACGCTCCTCGTCGCAGGTGCAGCCTGGCTGGCTTCTGGGTCAGCGGTGCGGGCAGTCGCCGTCCTGGTGGTGGCCACGCCGTGTCCACTGCTGCTCGCTGCGCCCGTCGCTATCGTCTCCGGTCTCTCGCGCGCTTCCCGCCACGGGGTGGTGATCCGCAGCGGCGGCGCGCTCGAGGCGCTGGGGAGCGCAACCACCCTGGTCATGGACAAGACGGGCACATTGACGATGGGCCGGCCCGGGGTTGTTGGCGTGCTGACCGGCCCCGGGCAAGACGCCGCCGAGGTCCTTCGGCTAGCGGCGTCGGTGGACCAGATGTCACCGCATGTGCTGGCCGAGGCGATCGTCACCGAGGCGCTGACCCGCGGGCTGAAGCCGTCGCTCCCGTGCGACGTGACCGAGCAGGCCGGACGCGGCGTCACGGGCACCGTCGACGGTCACCGCATCGAAGTGGGAAAATTCGCCGGCGACATAGACGACGTCGATTGGGCACGGGCAGCAGTGAATCGGGCGAGCCTGGATTCGTCGGCCATCGCCTGGGTGCGCGTCGACGGGGACACGGTCGGTGCGGTGTTGCTGCGAGATCCGTTGCGACGGCACGCCCCTCGCACAGTGCGCCGCCTGCGATCCGCTGGCCTGAACAGACTGGTCATGCTGACCGGCGACCGAGCGGAACCCGCACGCGAAGTCGCCACCGTGCTCGGCCTGGACGAGGTGTACGCCCAGCAGACCCCGGCCGACAAGGTCGCCGCCGTGGAAGACGAAAAGCGACGCGACGTGACCGTAATGGTCGGGGACGGCGTCAACGACGCGCCTGCACTCGCGGCGGCGACGGTGGGTGTCGCAATGGGCGCGCGCGGTGCGACCGCGTCCTCGGAAGCGGCCGACATCGTTTTGACCACCGACCGCCTGGACCGCCTGGCCGACGCCATGGACATCGCCAGATGGTCACGCCGAATCGCCGTGCAGAGCGCCGTGGCCGGGATGACACTGTCGTTGGCGGCCATGGTGATTGCCGCCCTCGGCTGGTTGCCTCCCGTCGCGGGCGCGCTGCTGCAGGAGGGCATCGATGTAGCCGTCATCCTCAACGCGCTCCGCGCACTGCGCGGAAACCCCGCCCTCGAGGTCGAGTTGTCCGCCGACACCGAGAACATGCTCCGGCAGTTCTCCGCCGAGCACGACGAACTCCGCGATACCGTCGATCTTCTTCGCGAGGCGGCCGACCGATTGGCCACGGGCGCGGATGCGGTGGCGCTGGAGTCGGTGAGCCGCGCGAACACCTTCCTCGTGAACCGGATTCTGCCGCACGAACAGGCCGAGGAGTCGCACCTCTATCCGGCGCTCGCCCGTCCGCTCGGGAGCGGGGAGGCCACGGCCACCATGAGCAGGACGCATGCCGAGATTCGCCGACTGTCCGATCGGATCGCCGCCCACATCGAACTCGCCAGGGCGAGCGGCGGCATACAACCCGATCAACGCGACGACCTCCTCGCGTGCCTGTACGGACTCCACGCGGTTCTGCGGCTGCACTTCCTTCAGGAGGAGGAGAACTACTTCACTCTTGCCGAGGACGACCCGCCGTCGGGTTAGCCGATGAAAGTGGCGAGGCGCCGGTAGCGCGTCAGCCCCTTCCACTCGTGTGCCCCCTCGCCGACAGCTCACGCCGTTGCGCCGGATCGAAAGGGCCACATGCCACTTCGACCGAAGTTGTTGACCATCGGCCCTACTCATCGACGTCTCAGGCGCGGATTGTGGACACAAGTCGCACAACGGCGACTAAGCGAGGTGAAAACAAGATGACTGAGCAATCCGATTCAGCAACCAACGCAACCCCGATCGTCGCGACCGGGCACCGTCCGGTGAACCAGATCCTGGCCTGGGCCGGCGTCGCCGCCGCTGTCGTCTTCATCCTTGCGGTGGTCTTCTTCTCCGGATTCGTCATCGGCCGCGGCATCGACGGCGGCGATCATCAGCGGCATTGGGAGCAAATGCACGGCAACGGCATGATGGCCCCGGGCATGATGAGCCCCGGCATGATGACCCCCGGCATGACACCGCCTCGCAGGCCAGCGCCGGGCAACTGAGCCCCAGGTGATGGGGGCGCAGGAACGGCGCTGGACACCCGGCCATCAATCGCGCCGATTGCGACGTCGCTAGCGGGATGCTCGGTTAGCTTTCAGTCGTCCATCGAAGCAAGGAGCGCCATGACCGTGATCGCGGGCCTGCCGGCTCATGTCTTGTTCGTTCACTTCATGGTGGTTCTCGCGCCCCTGACTGCGGTGCTCGAAATTCTCTGTGCAGTCTGGCCAGCAGCTCGGCGGCGATTGGTCTGGCTGGTGCTGGCGCTGGCCACCGTCACGCTGGTTCTGACACCGCTGACGATTGAAGCGGGCGAGTGGTTGTTCGACCGCGAGCAGAATCCCGGAGATGCCCTGCAGGTCCATGCTGAGCGCGGCGAATGGATGATCTACTTTTCGGTGGCGATGGCACTCGTCGCCGTCGCACTGACCGTCCTGCATTGGCTCGACGGACGATCGGACCGGCGCCGGACGCTGGCCATTGTCGGGGTCGCGTTGACCGCCTCCATCGTCGGAATCTCATCGATCGTGGCGGTGGTCCGTATCGGCGATTCCGGCGCGCGAGCGGTGTGGAGCGGTGAGCTGACCGAAGCCGACTGACTTCGAGGTCCTTCGGCCCTACGTGACAGCTGCGCCCACATCGAGAATTACGCCATGACCGCCTCTTACGGAACGGGACCCGCGTCAGGCCAGTATGACGAGGACCAACTGTCATCCGAAGACACCCTCATCGACCGCGGGACCGACGACCTGCTGGACGAAGGGTACTCGCCTCCCGAAAGGCCCTGGGGCCGCAGCGCGTTCGATCCGTCCGGGAACATGGACGAGATGCTGGCGGAGGAAAAACCAGACCCGGCGGCACGGTTGAATGTCTTGTTGGACATCCGCGAACAGCAACGCTCCGATGACGCGGAGCGCGAAGCCGAGTTCCCCGAACACCGTGAAGTCGGTCGAGCGCGTGCTGGCCGCCTCATCGCGCCGGACATGGGCTTCGGTGAGGACGAAGAGGCGGAATTGATCGCAGCCGATGTCGGAATCAGCGGCGGCGCAGCCTCAGCCGAAGAGGCCGCGATGCACATCATCGACGACCAGAACGACCAACAACTCTCAGACGACTGACTCAAGGAAGCGGTGCGCACCATCTGAGTTTGGTGCCGCCCCCTGAAACGGCGGCGACTGAGAACTCGCCGCCGACATCTTCAGCACGGCGACTGAGATTCGTCAATCCGCTTCCCGTGATGTCCTCGCTGATGCCGCACCCGTCGTCGACTACCTCGATGCACAGATCGTCTCCGACAACCACATTCACCGTCAGTGTCGAAGCTTTGGCGTGGCGAACGGCGTTGCTGACGGCCTCGCGCACGACCGCTTCTGCGTGATCTGCAAGGTTCGCATCGACGACCGACAGCGGGCCGGAGAATTGCACCGTCGTCCGCATGTCCGGCTGCGCGAACTGCGCGACGGCCTCGTCGAGCCGTTGGCGGAGACGGGTGATGCCCGCGTCACCACCATGCAGGTCGAAGATCGCGGTGCGAATCTCCTGGATGACCGATTGGAGGTCATCGACGCACTCATTCAACCTCTGCCGTACTTCGGGCTTGTGAGACCGAGGAATGGTGCCCTGCAGCGCAAGCCCGATCGCAAACAGCCGCTGGATGACGTGATCGTGCAAATCACGGGCGATGCGGTCACGGTCACTGAGCACATCGAGTTCGTGCATCCGCCGTTGGGTTGTGGCCAGCTGCCACGCCAGCGCGGCCTGGTCGGCGAAGGCGGCCATCATGTCGAGTTCGTCGGCGCTGAACGGCGGCGATCCGGGCGAGCGCGCGGCCACCAACACGCCGGCGACGGTATTGGACGCGCGTAGCGGTAGCACGAGAGCTGGGCCGGTGTGGGCCACGCCCGGCGCCAATTCCAGGCTCTCGAACCTACTCGGAGTCCGCTGTAGGTACGCCTGCCCGATCGGGGTGCCGCTCGTTGGCACGGTCCGCAGTGAGCCGTCCACCGAATCACCCGCGGTGGCGGCGATGACGAGCTCGTCGACCTCGTCTGCGGGAAGGTCGAGGTCTGCGGGAATCGCCACGACGGTCGACTTCGCGCCGCTGAGGTGACGCGACTCGTCGGCGACCAGGCGGAAGACGGATGCCGGATCCGTGCCGGCCAGAAGCTCGGTGCCGATGTCGCGCGTGGCCTCGATCCAGGACTGCCGCACCTTGGACTGTTCGTAGAGACGGGCGTTGTCGATCGCGATTCCGGCGGCAGCGGCGAGCGCCTGCACCAGCACCTCGTCGTCCTCGCTGAAGGGTTGACCGCCGGCCTTCTCGGTCAGGTAGAGGTTGCCGAACACCTCGCTGCGGATACGCACCGGGACGCCGAGGAATGTTTTCATCGGCGGATGATGAGGCGGGAATCCGACCGATGCCGCGTGGTGCGAGATGTTCTCCAGCCGAATGGGTTTCGGATCGTCGATCAGGACGCCGAGCACACCTCGCCCTTCGGGGAGATGACCGATACGCTCACGCATCGACTCGTCGATGCCCTCGTAGATGAATTCGACCAGTTCGTGGTCGTGGCCGCGCACCCCCACCGCGCCATACTGCGCATCGACCAGTTCGATCGCGGTGTGCACGATCGCCCGCAGCGTCTGATCGAGTTCGAGCCCCGATGTCACAGCCAGCATCGCGTCGACGAGGCCGTCGAGTCGATCCCGACCCTGGACGATCTGCTCCACGCGGTCCTGGACCTCCATGAGCAGTTCACGAAGGCGCAACTGGGACAGGGTCTCCCGCACCGGCGGCCTGGCAGCCCCGCCCCACGGTTCGGCGGGCTGCGCCGGGTCAACCATGCCGCCATGCTGCCACTTGTCAAGCCACTATGCGAGCAATCGGCGGTAATTGACGATCGCGTTTACCGCTAGCCTCGTGCTGCGATTCGCTCACGGGGCAGCTCGCGCACCGTCGCGTTGCTCCGGTCGGTTTCTGCCTCCTGGTGCGCCCGATCTCGGATACCACGCAGCATCTTCTGCTCCATGACGAAGTGGGCGATGTCGAACAGGGCATGTCCGACTGCGCCCCCACTTCCCTGACCAGCAGGCGCGTCCAACTGCCCGTGCGGCGGAGATGGAAGATCCACGCCCCGCCGGCCTTCTCCCCGCGCTGCAACCGGGCGTAGTCCTCTGGCGACACCAACACCAGGTAGACCTCGGGCTCGATCGCGGCCACCACCTGCCGTCCGGCGTCGCCGTAGCGGCGCGCCAGCCACACGGTGTCGCCGACAGCGAGGTCCTGCCATTCCGGATGGATGCACTTCGCATTGTGGATAGCGGCACCCACTGCTCGTTCGAGAAGCGAGTAGCTGTAGAACCCCGCCCGGTCCTCCCCTATCTGGACCAGCCACGGCCACACCGCACCGATGGGTGCGTCGATCGTCACGGCCCGTGTCGTACGTGGCGCGTCGGTCGCCACCAGTTCGTCGCCGGGCAACTCGGCGGTGATCTCAGGCTCGGTCGCCCCCCACGTGTAGATCCACGGCCGTACGTGGGCGCGGTACAACGCGACACCACCGAGCACCGCCATCGCCGTCGGCACCCATGCGTTCATCCTTGCCATGCGTCGACCGTAGGTCTGTGCGGGCGATCGACTAAGGGCCGAAGGTCCCTGCGCGACACGGCCGAAACGCTCTGTTTCACGCGTCGACCACCTTCCATGCTGAGCGCATGGCAGGCACACATTGGCTGGTGATGGAGCCTCCCTCGCACGGACCGCCCCCGATGTTCGAGACCCGGGTCGCAGGCGCGGGACGGCACCTGCCCGCAACGCACCTGGCGACCGACGACCTGATGTCGACCACACGCCATCACACCCACATCGATCTCGAACGGCTGACCGGAATCCGTGAGCGACGGGTGTCGGTGGGCGACGAGGACTCCTACACCCTGGCGACGGCCGCCGCGGTCGATTGCCTCACGAAGGCCGAACGTGATCCGGCATCGATCGACCTCGTCATCAACTGCAGCATCACGAAGTTTCGCGGCGGCCTGACACAGAGGCTGGAGCCGACCATGAGCTCCGCGGTGGCACACGCCATCGGCGCCCACACGGCGATGACCTTCGATCTCAACAACGCGTGTGCCGGAATGCTCACCGGAGTCACCGTTGCCAACAACATGATCAGGCAGGGCACCGTGAAGCGGGCCTTGATCGTCAGCGGCGAGTACATCTCGCAGCTGGGCCGGAATGCGGCGCGCCATGTGCACAACATCATGAGCAAGGAACTGGCCTCCCTGACCCTCGGCGACGCAGGTGCGGCGCTCCTACTCGAAAGGGCTCCGGCCGGTTCGGGCAGCATCATCCTGGCCGGTTTCACAACGCTGGCCGAATACAGCCGACTCTGTCTCGGTTACCCCAAGGGCGACGACCCGGGGGCGCGGATGTTCACCGACGCACGGGGCATCCACCGGGCCGCCATGGCGAACACGCCCACGTTGCTGCGCGAGGTACTCCGGGAGGCGGGACGATCCATCGACGAAATCGACCACGTCATCACCCATCAGACGTCGGCGCGCGCGATCCGCAAGGGCATGGCCGAAGTCTCGGCCAAGTTCGGCGCCACACCGAAACACGAGGCGGTCGTCACCGTCGACCGCTACGGCAACACCGCGTCGACGACGCACACCGTGGCGCTCATCGAAGAGCTCGAGGCTCGGCGCATCTCACCCGGGGAGACCATCGCTTTGATCGCGTTGGCATCCGGTCTGGAGATCGGCGTCGTCCTCTTGACGCTGGACCGAGAGTTGGTGAGCCACTATGGGAACCGTGATTGACCAGATCGCCGTGGTGCACGGCGGCTGGCGGAACCGTCACAGTGCTCTGCGGCTGATCGACAGGGCGGCGAAGAAGTGCCTTCGCAAAGGCCGGCGCAACGCCGACGAGGTGGACCTCCTCGTCAACGCGGGCATCTACCGCGACCGCAATCTCGGCGAGCCCGCCCTCGCCTCGATGATCCAGGACGACATCGGAGCCAATGACGAGCAGCCGCACACCGGCGGGCACGGCACCTTCTCGTTCGACGTCGCCAACGGCTCGTGCGGAATGCTCACCGCCCTGCACATCGTCGACGGCTTCCTGCGGTCGCGGGTGATCGACTGCGCATTGGTGGTCGCCGGTGACGCCGATCCGGGACGCGGTGCGAGCGAGGCATTCCCCTACAGCCCCGCAGGCGCCTCGCTGCTGTGCGGCTGGTCCGAAGACGGACGCGGGCTCGGGCCGGTCTGGTGGGAACGGTCGCAAGACGACGACACGGTGTCGGCCACCATCGGGATGGTGGATCACCGCAATCTTCTGAGGATTCGCGAATCACGCTCTGCGGAACGTTGTTTCGCGCGTACCGCGGTGCGTGCGGCACAGCGCTGCCTCACCGAATCGAATACCGAAATCGCTGAGATCGCGTCGATAGTGGCGGCGCCGGCTGGGCCGGCATTCCGAGCGGAGCTGGCGGCCGAGCTGGACATCCCGATCGAACGCATCATCGTCGGCGACGACCAGCACATGCACACCGCCGCCCTGGCGGCCGCGCTCGCTAAGGCCGCCGACGCCACCCCGACCGGCGGCCTGGTGATGATCATCGCCGCGGGCGCGGGCGTGACGGCCGGGGCAGCCCTGTACCGGACGTAGCTGGAAACCCTTCAGGCGGGGAGGAAGTCGACCTGCGTCGGCTCGGGAACCCGGGCGAAGAAGCGCTCCACGTCGGAGCGCGTCGGGGCGACGGTGCCCGGCGTCAACAGCATCGCGGTGGCTGCCGCAACACCGAACCGAACCGCCTCATTCAACGGCCAGCCACGGCTGAGACCGACCACGATCGCGGCGACCATCGCGTCGCCGGCGCCCACGCCGCTGACGACATGCACCGGCACGGCAGGGATTCGTTCATTGCGTCGCGGGGTCACCACGAGAGCCCCATGGGATCCGAGGGACACCACCACCGACTGGGTGATGCCGCGGTCGATCAACTCGCGGGCAGCGGCGAATTGTGCCGCCTCCTTGACCAGGTCACGACCCACACATTCGCGCAGTTCGCGGATGCTCGGCTTGAGCAGGAACACCCCGGACGTCACATGGGTCAGCCCACCACCCGAGGTATCGAGCACCAGAAGTGAACCGGTCTCGCGGCAGATGTCCGCCACGCGCTGATACCAGTCCGGCGGCACCGACGGCGGCAGGCTGCCGCTGGCGACGACGAACTCGGCCGACGCGGCCGCCGCCCTCAATTCGTCCAGGCACCGCGCCTGCTCCTCCGGAGTGATCTGCGGACCCGGTAACACGAAGCGGTACTGCTTACCGGTGGTGCGTTCGTTGACCGTGAAGCTCTCGCGGGTCGAATCGGCGATCGGTATGACCCGCGAAGGCACACCGGCCTCGGCGAGTAGCTTCTCCACTTGGCCGCCGGTCGAACCCCCTACCGGAAACACGGCCGACGCCGGTACTCCCAGGACGCTGGCGACGCGCGAGACATTGATGCCGCCGCCACCCGCGTCGTACCGCGCTCCGGCGCAACGGATCTTGTCGGTGGGGCGCACGACGTCCGCACTGGTCGTGATGTCGAGCGCAGGGTTCATCGTCAATGTCGTGATGACGGTTCGGCTCTGCCCCCGACTACGTTGCATCACAAACCCGTCGGGTAGGTTTCGGGCGACTCCCCGGCGACCCACACACTGCTCACCTCGAGCGGTTCGAGCGCACGGGTCCGATCGATGTGGATGATGGCGTCGAACTGTTCGCCCGGGCGCACGTGGTAGTAGTGGCTCTGACGTTCCGTCGCCGGGAGGTAGATCACACCGATGGCCCGCGACAGCCGCACCACATCGAGCGGGCGGGCGGATGCGCGGCTGATCAACGGCGAGATCAGGAAAGCCGGTCGATCCGTCTCGTGAAACAGTTCCTCGATGCTGCCGTTCAACGCGGGCCGGACGACCTTGCGCTCGGCGATGCCGCCCCACTCGCTGGCAGCGGTGACCGTGCCCGAGTAGGTCGTCAGACCGATCAGCCGACAGCCGTCGCCGTAGCGCTCCCGCACGAGCTGGCCGAGAGTCAGTTGACCGTCGCTGCCGACCTCCGTGGCGCGCGCGTCGCCGACGTGAGAGTTGTGAGCCCACACCACAATCCGGGAGGTGTGGGCCCCGTTCCGCCGGTCCAAATGGGTCAACAGCGCTTGTAGCGTCTGGGCCATGTGTTGGTCCCGCAGATTCCACGACGTGACGCGGCCGCTGACCATGGCGCGGTAATACCGTTCGGCGTCACGCACGGACAGAGCATTCTGCTGCGCGTAGAACGCCTCATCTTCGGCCAACAGCCCATCGCGACGTGCGTACTCCAGTGTGATCTTCTGCGTTTCGACCAGTTGCTCGACCACCTCTCGTTCGCACGACAGTCCCGCGCCGAATGCGGCCGCGAACCCGTAGGCCTGACCGTCATCGGCTGAGGCATGGTCGAAGCAGGAGTAGCGCACTCTCGCCCGCGCCGCGGCCTGCGGATCCACCTGGTCGAGATAGGCGATCACCTCGCGCATCGACCGGTGCAGGCTGTAGAGGTCGAGCCCGTAGAAGCCGGCCTGGCGTCCACCGCCGGCCGTGTCGATCCGTTGGTTGTGACCGTGCAACCAGTCGACGAAGTCACGGACCACGACATTGCGCCACATCCATGCGGGAAATCGTTCGAAGCCGCGCAGCGCTTCCTCGGCCGAGCCGTCGGCACCCCGACCGTGAACGTATCGATTGACCCGGTAGGCGTCCGGCCAGTCGGCCTCGGCGGCAACGCCACAGAAACCCTTCGCCTCGATCAGCCACTTGGTGATCTGGGCCCGCGCCTCGTAGAACTCGTGGGTGCCGTGAGAACTCTCGCCGATCAGGACGACCCGGGCATCGCCGATGATCTCGTCGAGAGCCTCCACCGGCGGCATGCCGCCGGGCGCATCCACGGCCGCACGGTCGATCACCTCCGCAGGCGCCTCCTGCAGCCGGATTCGGGCGGTGGGGAGACCGGACGTGGGTGTGGCCAGTAGATCCCGCACTTCCTCGTCGCTGACCTGGTGGAAGTCCCAGAACGACTCTCCCACCGCCAGAAACGGCGTCGGCATGCTTGCGCACACCACGTCGTCGGCGATCCCCGCGAACTCCCGGCAGGTCGACTCCGGCGCCGCAGGCACGGCGACCACGATCTCGGCGGGGTCGGAGTCACGCAACGCCTGTATCGCGGCGAGCATGCTGGCTCCCGTGGCCAACCCGTCGTCGACCAGGATCACGGTCTTACCGGTGACGTCCACCGGAGGGCGGCCGCCACGGTAGGCCGCCTCCCGCCGGAGCAACTCACGGCCTTCCCGTTCGGCGACATCGCGGAGTTGCTGAGGCGTGACCCGAAGCGCGCGCAGCATGTCGTCGTTGACGACGACACGACCCCCGCTCGCCAACGCCCCGACGGCGAACTCCTCGTGCCCGGGCGCGCCGAGTTTGCGTACGACGAAGGCGTCAAGCGGAGCGGCCAGCGCCGCGGCGACTTCCCAGGCGACCGGGATCCCACCCCGCGGAAGACCTAGCACGACAACGCCTTCCCCGCCTCGGTAGGCGCCGAGCATCCCGGCCAGAACCCGGCCCGCTTCGCGGCGATCGCGGAACACCCGCCGCGGCGCGTTCCTGACCGCCGCCCGTGCACGCGTCATCTCGCTTCTCCGTTTCAGAGGTCAGTACGTGAACTTGGCCGGCTGATGGGTGACGGCCTCAATGTCGCTGGCCGACACCGACATCAGCCGCTTGCCGAGATCCGTCAGTGCGCGCGATACGGCAAGCTCGTCGCCGATCTCGGCCACGTTTCGGTCGGCCGGATCGAGCCGGGCCATACCGATGCCGACCTCCTCCCTCTCCCGCCAGGACAATCGAGCCTTGGCTTTGGTGAGGCCCATGTGCTCGTCGATCGAGACCTCGACGGTCCAGTGCTTGACCACGTGGTCTGAGTCAGGCTTGCTCATGTCGCCATCTCCTCGATGATCAGAGTTCGATTGCCACGTCGAATCCGACCATCCGGAGCGCGATTCCGGATAGGGGCCGAAGTCCCACCTCGAGGGGCCGTTCGCCGGGCACGATCCGACCCCGCGGCCTTCCGTGTCCCACATCCGGCGGCGACTCGAGGACTAGCGGCCCTAGTAGCGCGATGCGTAAGCGGCCATGGTGGAGCCATGACGAACTTGCTGCGGGTAGGAGGGGCCCTCGCGGTGTTGTACGGAGCGCGGCGCTTCTACCGCAACTGGGGCACGACGAAGGAAGAATGCCGGATGCGGCTGGCCGGCGACGAACTGCTCGACGGGCCCGTCGTCCAGAGCACCGAGGCGGTATGGATCGACGCCCCGCCCTCGACTGTGTGGCAGTGGCTGGTCCAGATCGGCCAGGATCGTGGTGGCCTGTATACGTTCGAGGCCTTCGAGAACTTCGCGGGTCTGCAATACCGGAACGCCGACCGCATCCATCCTGAGTGGCAGGACCTGGCACCGGGGGACGCTGTGCGGCTGGCCCCCAAGGGCTGGATGGGCCTACGGGACGGGATCGTCTTGCAGGTGGTCGACGTCGTCGCCGGCGAATCGATCGTGTTGCGATCCATGTCACCGGCGCTGTGGGACACCGTGTGGTCGTTCCACATCGTTGCGCACTGGGATGACCGCTGTCGGTTGATGGTACGGACCCGCACGCGGCTCCGGCACCCAGGCCAGGTGCTGGCCGACGAGTTAGCGGGGCCGGCAAGGGCCTTCGTCACCCGCGGGATGCTGCTCGGCATCAAACGCAGGGCGCAGCAACAGTTTCAGGCCGAGACATCCGCCGGGAAGGCCACCGGCGACTTGCACCGCACGGTGTGATCGACGACGCCGCCGAGCCGCTCAGACGACCGTGAATCCGCGATCGGGTTCCGAGCCGAAGTGGAACCGGCGGCCCGTCACACGCAGCGGACGGATCCGCACGTAATGGGGTTTGACCGTGGCCGTCCACGGAAGCAGCTGCGCCCGCTCGGCCTCATCGATCTCGTCATCGGTGCGAAGTGTCCGGGCCAGGCCCCTGATCACCACGCTCCAACCCTCGACGGCGTTGTGGTCGTCGGCCTCGAACAACACGTTCTTGTTGATCACCGCGCTGCTCAACTTCGTGCCCTCGGCCGTGCGGAACAGCACGGTGCGGTTCTGGATCACGAAGTTGACCGGGAAGATCTCCGGCTCGCCGCCGACGCTGGTCACGAGGCGCCCCAGCGAGGAAGCCGACATCAGGTTCCAGCATTCGCTCTCGGAGAGGATTTCGATCGGTCGCGTCGGTGTGGACATGGTTACGACGGTACGGAGAACAAGCGCCAGGCGACGCTGCCAAAAGTCCCTTCGGCTAATGCCCTAAAGGCCCTGTATTCCGGGAGGGTTAGCAGGACGATAGAGCCCATGAGCAGCGCCGTGATCGAGGCCGCCGCCATGGGGGAACTGGTCAGCACGCTTCAGCAGCGTGGTTACCGGGTCATCGGACCCACCCGGTCCGAGAATGCGATCGTCCTGGCCGAATTGGCCTCTGCCGACGATCTGCCCCGGGGCTGGGGCGTGGACACCGGACCCGGCCATTACCGGTTGCGCAAACGCGACGACGACGCGCTGTTCGGCCATTCAGCCGGACCGCAGTCCTGGAAACAGTTCCTCCACCCACCTCGGCAGCAGCTGTGGTCCTCCGAAGGCGAGACGTCCGAAGAGCCTCCGAAATACGCGTTCCTCGGGGTGCGGGCCTGCGATCTGTCCGCCATCGCCGTCCTCAACGGCGTGCTCGGCGTGGCCAGTCATCCGGACCAGGGGTTCGTCGGTCGGCTGGCGCGGATCTTCGTCGTGGCCGTCAACTGCACCGAACCCGGCGGGCTGTGCTTCTGCGCGTCGATGGGCACCGGACCCGAGGTCGGGCCCGGCTACGACCTGGCGCTCACCGAACGCATCGACGGCAACCGACACAATTACCTGGTCGACGTGGGAAGCGAAGTTGGCGAAGACGTGCTTTCCGCTCTGCCGCACCGCGATGCCACCCCCGACGAGATCGACTCCGCTCGAGGCGATGTCGCGGACGCGGCCGACAAGATGGGCCGCCGGATGCCTGCCGGCGACCTGCGCGAGCTGCTGATCGACTCACGCGAATCGCCTCAGTGGGATGAGGTGGCCAGTCGATGCTTGACGTGTGGGAACTGCACGATGGTCTGCCCCACGTGTTTCTGCACCACCGTCGAAGACACCACCGATCTCACGGGACAGCACGCCGAGCGATGGATGCAGTGGGCGTCGTGCTTCGAGTTCGACTTCACGTTCATTCACGAAGGGAGCGTTCGGCAATCGGGCGCCTCGCGATACCGCCATTGGATCACCCACAAGCTCGGCACCTGGCATGACCAGTTCGGCAGTTCTGGCTGCGTCGGTTGCGGGCGATGCATCGCCTGGTGCCCCACCGGAATCGACATCACCGAGGAGATGCACAACCTCGCCGCCCGGCAGGCCGAAGCCGGTGAGGACTGAAACCGAGGCGCCGCAGGCGCCGTCGTCAGCGATGACCCCGGTGCCGTACCGGGTGCGCCGCCGAACCGACGAGAATCGCGATTCGGCGACGCTGTCCCTGCAACCGGTGCACGATCCGCTACCGACACCCCGGCCCGGTGAGTTCATGATGATGTACGCCTTCGGCATCGGTGAGATCGCGATCTCCGTCAGCGGCGTACCGGAATCCGACGGCGGCGCAATCCACCACACCATTCGGTCGGTCGGCGCGGTGAGCCGCGCACTCCACGGCGCCGCCCCCGGCAGCGTGATCGGAATGCGGGGGCCGTTCGGCACCGGCTGGCGACTGCCCGAGGCGGTCGGAGACGATGTGGTGATCGTCGCGGGCGGCGTCGGGCTGGCGCCGCTTCGGCCGGTCGTCCTGGCCACGCTGACCGATCGCGACTCCTACGGTCGGGTGACCCTCATCGCGGGCGCTCGCACCCGCGACGACTTTCTCTTCGCCCAAGAGCTCGCCGACTGGTCGAGCAGCGGCGTCATCGACGTGCACATGACCGTCGACGTCCCGATACAGGGGTGGCCCGGCGAGGTCGGCTTCGTCACCGAACCCTTGCGCCGGACACCGATGCGTGCCGATCGCACCACCGCGTTTCTGTGCGGCCCCGAGGCCATGATGCGTAACGGTGCCGTCGAACTTCTCCGTAAAGGCCTGCCGCCAAACAGGATCCAGGTATCGCTGGAACGAAACATGCAATGCGGAATCGGATGGTGCGGGCACTGCCAGCTCGGTCCTCTGCTGTTGTGCCGGGATGGTCCGGTCGTCGGATACGACGTCGCCGAGGCGCTGCTCAGCGTGAAGGAGCTGTAAGTGGGAACACCGAAGCTAGCCGTGTGGAAGTTCGCATCCTGCGACGGCTGCCAATTGACCTTGTTGGACTGTGAGGACGAACTGTTGACGCTGGCCGACCAGGTGCAGATCGCCACGTTCCTGGAGGCATCGAGCGCCACCGTCGCCGGCCCGTACGACGTATCGCTGGTGGAGGGCTCGATCACGACGGCGGCCGATGAGCGTCGTATCAAGGAGATCCGGGAGCAATCCAACGTGCTCGTCACGATCGGCGCGTGTGCCACCGCCGGCGGGGTGCAGGCCCTGCGGAACTTTGCAGACGTCAGCGAATTCGCCTCCGTCGTCTACGCCAAACCGGAATACATCGACACGCTGGCGACCTCGACGCCGGCCTCGACACACGTCACCGTCGATTACCAGATCCAGGGCTGCCCGATCGACCGCGGGCAACTGCTCGACACCCTGGCGGCACTCCTGGTTGGGCGCAAACCGCGGTTGCCGGCCAAAACGGTGTGTACGGAATGCAAGAACCGCGGCGTCACATGCGTCGTGGTTGCCGACGGGACCCCGTGCCTGGGACCGGTCACCCACGCCGGGTGCGGCGCGCTGTGTCCCACCTATCGGCGCGGCTGCTACGGATGCTTCGGACCCGCCGCCACCCCGAACACCGCCGCGCTCATTCCGGTGTTGCGCCGGGACGGAATGTCGGCCGCCGGTGTCGAGCGCGTCTTCGCCACCTTCAACGCGGTCAACTTCAACCACGAACGGAATGACCGGTGAGCGAAGAGATCCGGACGTTGAGCGTCGGGGCGCTGACGCGGGTGGAGGGGGAAGGCGCCCTGCACGTCACCCTGCGTGACGGGAGCGTGGACACCGTCGAGTTGAACATCTACGAACCACCCCGCTTCTTCGAGGCCTTCCTGCGCGGCCGCGCCTACACTGAACCACCCGACATCACCGCCAGGGTGTGCGGCATCTGCCCCGTCGCCTATCAGGTGAGCGCGTGCAACGCCATCGAGGACGCGTGCGGGGTGACGGTCGATCCGGAACTGGTGGCGTTGCGGCGACTTCTCTACTGCGGGGAATGGATTCACAGCCACGCGCTGCACATCGTGCTGCTGCACGCACCAGACTTCCTCGGCTATCCCGACGGGATCAGCCTCGCTCGGGACCACCCCGAGTTCATCGAGCGCGGACTGGCGTTGAAGAAGGTCGGCAATCGGCTGATGGAGAAGATCGGCGGGCGCGCGATCCACCCGATCAACGTTCGGCTGGGCGGATTCTATTCGGTCCCGCACCCCCGCGAGCTCGCTGCCCTGGCCGAGCTACTCCGGGGCGCAATGGACGACGCGCTGTGGTTGCTCGACAGAGCGAGCCAATTCGATTTCCCGGAAGCCGAATTCGACCACGAGTTCCTGGCGCTCACAGCGCCCGACCGCTATCCGATCGAGAACGGCACCATCCGAAGAAGCGGGGGGCACCCGTTTGCGGTCAGCGAATTCAGCGACCACGTCGTCGAGGCGCAGGTGCAGCGGTCCACGGCGCTGCACGCCACACTGGACGGCGCCCGCTACCTGACCGGTCCGCTCGCCCGGTACTCGCTGAACTCCAAGACCCTCTCCCCCGTCGCCCGCGAGGCGGCCGCCCGCGCGGGGCTGGGTGAGGTGTGTCGAAATCCGTTTCGGAGCATCCTCGTTCGCGGTGTCGAGGTCGTCTATGCGATCGACGAAGCATTGCGCATCATCGCCGATTATCGGCTTCCCGACCGCCCATTCGTCGACGTCCCCGCCCGGGACGGGGTGGGCCACGGCGTCAGCGAGGCGCCCCGCGGGCTGCTGTATCACCGCTATGACGTGGGTGCCGACGGACTGCTGCGGGCGGCCGTGATCGTCCCGCCCACCGCTCAGAACCAGGCGGCCATCGAGCACGAGATGGCCGAACTCGTTGGCGCGAACCTCACGCTGGCCGACGACGCGCTGACCGCGCTGTGCGAGAGGGCCATCCGTAACCACGACCCCTGCATCTCGTGCTCGGCGCATTTCCTGACGCTGACGGTCGACCGGTCGTGAGCGGCGCCGTGGTGATCGGGATCGGCAACAGCTTCCGCCGCGACGACGGAGTCGGCCCTGCCGTCGCCGAAGAAGTCGCGAGGCGCGACCTCCCGGGTGTGCGGGTGCTCGTTGCCACGGGTGAGCCTGGCGCCTTACTCGACGCTTGGAGCGGCGTCGGCATCGCGATCGTCGTCGACGCCGCGATGGGCGATGGGGCCAGTCCCGGTCGGATTCGGCGATGGACTCCGGACGAGAACAGACCACCGCGGGTCGTCAGTTCACACGCGATCGGCCTACCGGAAGCATTCGCGTTGGGAGAAGCATTGGGGCAGTTGCCCGATCGCCTGGTCGGGTTCAGCGTGGACATTGTCGACGCGGGCCACGGTGTCGGTATGACGGCAGATGTCGCCGCCGCCATCCCCGGCGTGGTCGACGCGGTGCTCGCCGAACTCGATCACTCCATGTGATCGGAACCCTGCTGCGCCTAGGACCGGCCGGGTGCGGGCGCCTCAGGTTCGCTGGGGAACCTGATGACGCTTCCGGGCTTGAGTTGCTGGACCCGTCCACGGCACTCGACGGTCACCGGCGGAACATTCTGGGGCCCGACGCTGACTTCGGCTCCGCGACCGCTGACCCGCACATGTAGGTGATGGCCACGATAGTGAATCGGAAAGCCCAACGCCCCCAATGATTCCGGCCAGTGCGGCGACAGCACGATGCGGTTGCCGCGCACTTCCAGGCCGGTGAAGCACCGCTGCATCAAGTCGACGCTGCCCGCCATCGCGGCGAGGTGAACGCCCTCCGACGTCGTACCGCCCTGAATGTCGTCGACATCGGATTTCAACACATCGCGAAAGAAATCGACGGCGTGATCGCGGTTCGCCCGGGCCAGCACCCACGAATGCACGACGGCGCTGAGCGTGGAACCGTGCGAGGTGCGGGCGATGTAATAGTCGACCATCGCAGGGATCATCTCCGGCGCAAGCTGGTAACCGAGCCGATTGAGCAGTTCGCGCAACTCATCGGACGACAGCAAGTACAACAACATCAGCACATCGGCCTGCTTGGAGGCTCGGTAGCGGTTGACGTCGTCGTCCTCCGCCTCGAGGATCCGGTCGAGGCGCTGGATGTTGCCGTAGCGGGCCCGGTACCCGTCCCAATCGAGTTCCTCGAGCCCGTCGTAGCCCTCGAACTGGCTCACCATCCCGTCGTGGAAGGGCACGAACATGCGGCGGCTCACGCGGTCCCAGTGTTCGAGCTCCTCGTCGGTCAGCCCGAGCTTCTCCCGGAGGTCGAGTCGGTTGGGCAGTGGCATCTCTTGAAGGGCCTCGACGGCACGCAGGATCACCCAGACCGCCATCACGTTGGTGTAGGAGTTGTTGTCGACACCGGTGTACGGCCGATCGGGATAGCCGGAGTGGAACTCGTCGGGCCCGATCACACCGAGGATCCGATACCGGTCGGCGGCTTCGTCGTAGGTGGTCCTGCTGACCCAGAATCGCGCGATCTCGATCAGCATCTCGGCACCGTAGTCGATGAGGTATGCCAGGTCGCCGGTGACCTGATAGAACTGCCACACGTTATAGGCGATCGCGATACCGATATGGTGCGCAAGGTGACTCGCATCCGGATTCCACCGGCCGGAGTGGGGATTCAGATGTAGCGACGGGCTTTCCTCGCGGCCGTCGCTTCCCGACTGCCACGGAAACATCGCCCCGGCATAGCCGGCGAGCTTGGCGGCACGACGAGCCTCGACCAGCCGACGGTACCGGTACCGCAACAGCGCTCGCGTGATGGTCGGAAACCGCAGATTCAAAACCGGGAAGATGAACAGTTCGTCCCAGAACACGTGGCCGCGATACGCTTCCCCGTGCAAACCCCGTGCCGGAACGCCGACGTCCAGGTCCTCGCTTTGATACGACACGGTCTGCAGCAGATGCAGCAGATGCAGTCGCAGGATCCTCAATTCCTCGGGGTGGCCGTCGAATTCGATGGACAGTCGCTCCCAGATGTGAGCCCAGGCCAGCGTGTGCTCCTGGCGGAGTTCGCGGAATCGGCCCTGCCGTGTGAGTCTGCGTTCTGCGCCCGCCGCGGGTTCGGAAGTGGCGACATCGCGACCCGTCACCAACGCCACCACCTTCTCGACGGTCACCGACTGGCCCTCCGCCATGTCGACGAAGATGTCATGTCCGATCTCGAATTCATGCTCGACCAGACGATATTTCGCGACCGCGGAGACATCGTCGTGCCAGACCGTGGTCCGTGCCGCCAGCGCAATCGGTATCTGTGACTGCCTGGTTCGTGTCGACATCAGCACCGCGTCGTTCGTGATCTCGGCCATCGTCAGGGACTCGAGATGATCGCTGGCCAGGCCTTGGTAACGTTCCACTCCCCCGTTTCTGACGTCGGCATCCAGCGTCGACCGGAATTCGATGGTGCCGGACCAGTTCTCGGCGACGACCGTGGTTTCCAGTGCGGCGATGTGCGTCTGTCTCATCGAGACCAACCGGTGCTGAGTCAGCGAGCTTATCCGCCCCGCGTCGTCGCTGAAGCGCAAGGCACGGGTCAGCACTCCGCCTCGAAGATCGAGGGTCTGGCGGTAGGACAGCAACGACACGGCATCCACATCGAACCAGGGGCCGCCGTCGATACGGAACATCAGCGGAAGCCAGTTGGGCAGGTTCACCAGGCTTTCGTGTTCGAGCTTCTTGCCGGCCAGGATGTCGTCGAGGCGGTTGTACACCCCGGCGGCGTAGGTCCCCGGATAGTGGACCTGGCCGGCCTTCGACTCAGGGGCGGCGCCGCGGGTCGCGAAGTATCCGTTGCCGACGGTGCACAAGGCCTCGCGCAACTTCTCGCTCGGTGGGTCGTACCCCTCGAAGGTGTAGGTCCACGCGACCGTTGAGGTGGCGCGCTGGCGTGCCAACCATCGGCCACCGCGTAGCAGGAACTCGCAAACCTGCTGCGGGTTGTCGAGTGTGAAACCGGCGGCGCTCGGCCGGTCCCGGTCTTCCTCGTGCCGCACGGCGATGCCGATCCCGCGGGCCCGTAGCGCATCGAAGGCGTCCTCGTCGGTCAGGTCGTCACCGATGTAGATCGGAATCAAGCGACTTTCCGGTGGTAACCGGTCCTGTATCCACTTCAACGCCGATCCCTTGTCCCAGTCGATGTCGGGCCGCAGTTCGACCACCTTGCGCCCTGTCGTCACGCGGAGACCGAAACGAGTCCCGTACCCGTGGGTGGCGGCGACGACCTCGGCCACGCTTTCGGCAGAGGCGTTGCGGTAGTGCACCGCGACGGCATAGCGCTTGCGCTCGACATAGATCCCGGTGATCGAACCCAAACGGTCGCACAGCGCGTCGGCGGCCCGCTGCAGGGCCGGGAGCGCCGCCGCGGCGTTGGGGTTCTGATACTCGGTGCCGTCGGGACCCACCATCTCGAATCCGTGACTGCCGGCATACCAGACACCGGGAACACCCACGCGCGCACGGATATCGGCAAGATCGCGCCCGCTGAGTATGGCCACCGGACACTGCTCCGCCATTGCCGCCAACGCCTCGGCGGCTCCGTCGACGAGGACGGCGGCGTCCGGATCGGAGACGATCTGCGACAGGGTGCCGTCGAAATCGAGGCAGACGACCGGGCGCCTTCCGTCGACCGCGGCGATCATTTGTCCATAGGAGTCGAGGGCGTTCGGCAAGGTCGAGATGCGTCTGTCTCCCAGTCGCACGGCCACCTCGGCGACGTCGGACACCACGACGTCCGCGCCGCTGGACAACAGGGTCTCGTGGGACCCGGCCGGTGCGACACCGATCACCAGTGCGAAGCCACCTTGCCGGGCGACCCGCACGCCGAGTTCGCTGCCTTCGATGACCACCGAGCGTTCGGGTGTCACTCCGAGACCTGCGCACGCCTCCAGCAAGACTGCGGGATGGGGTTGTTCGGGCAGGCCGAGCGCCTCGGCGACCACACCGTCGACGCGGACGGTGAACAGGTCCTCCGGGTCCGCCGCGCCCGTGATCCGATCGCAGCTTCGGCTCGTGGAGTAGGCGGCCGTCCCCAGCCCCGCGTCAGTCAGCTTCTTGGCCAGCGTGACCGTCGACGCGGCACCGTCGTCGAGACCGTCGAGGCCGAAGAGAGCGGCATCGTACAAGCGCGGATCGATGGTCACCGGTGTCTTCACGCCACCCATCTGACTGCTCGGCGCGGCGCACCGGTAGGGCATGAAGTCATCGAGACCGTTCCGGAGAGCCCCGCAGGGACTTTCGGCCCTACGAGGCGATGACACTCAGCCCATCGGATACGGCCCTCGGACGCTACGCCTAGAAATCGCGTGGGGCGACGCTGTCCGCATGACCATTGACGACTACGTGCGCGACATCTCGACGCTGCGAATCGCCGACGCCGAGGAAGCCGGTGGTAAGGGCGCAAACATGGGGGAACTCGTGGCGGCCAAGTTGCCTGTTCCGCCCGGCTTCGTCCTCCTGCGCGATTGTTATCGGGACTCGATGCGAGCCGCCGGTGTCGACGCCGAACTGTCAGCGCTGCACCGGGAAGCGATGGCGAACGCCGCCGACACCGCCCGGCTGTCCGAGTCGTGTGAGCGGATGCAGGGTCTGGTGAACAAGGCCGGCGTCTCCGACGGCGTGCGTGATCGGATCCTCGCGTTCTATCACCGTCTCGGGCGTGACGCCGTTGTGGCCGTCCGCTCGTCGGCGACCGGGGAGGACGGCCGGGACGCATCGTTCGCCGGGATGAACGCCACGATCACCAACGTCACCGGTGACGAGGCGCTCGTCGGCGCGGTTCTACGCTGCTGGATGTCGCTGTTCAGCCCACGAGTCGTCACCTACCGCGCCAGCCGCAACTTCACGGCCGACCCGGCGATGGCGGTCGTCGTACAGCGGATGGTCAACTCGGACAAGGCCGGCGTGGCGTTCACCGCCGATCCGAGTAACGGCGCCGAGGACCGAGTCGTCATCGAGGGCGCCTTCGGTCTGGGCGAGGTCGTCGTGTCGGGGATGGTCGAGCCCGATACCTACATCATCGCCAAGGACACCCTCGAGGTGCTCGATATCCGGCTGGGACACAAGGCCTTCAAGATCGTGCGCGGCCCTGACGGCAACGACACCCACGTCAACCTCGATGACGCGCAGGCCGACGCGCGGGTGCTCGATGACCGCGAACTGCGCACCATCGCTGAACTCGCCATCGCCACCGAGCGACACAACGGCTGCCCGCAGGACACCGAGTGGGCGATCGAGAACGGCCAAACCTACCTGGTGCAGGCGCGGCCCATCACCACCTTGAAGCACACCTCCGCGCCGTCGTCGGAGAAGCACGCCGTGCTGGCTCGCGGCCTGGCCGCGGCGCCGGGAACCGCGATCGGCAAGGTCCGTGTGCTCGACAGCCCCGATGAGGGGCACCGGTTGCTCGAGGGTGAGATCCTCGTCGCCCAGATGACCAATCCCGATTGGCTGCCGACCATCCGGCGGGCGGCGGCACTGGTCACCGACACCGGCGGGATG
Organism: Mycobacterium sp. E136; assembly: GCF_001666865.1. Taxonomy (NCBI): domain Bacteria; kingdom Bacillati; phylum Actinomycetota; class Actinomycetes; order Mycobacteriales; family Mycobacteriaceae; genus Mycobacterium; species Mycobacterium sp. E136. The sequence continues at coordinate 49,043 of NZ_LZJE01000010.1, read as the reverse complement.
ACCTGTCACGCCGCCATCGTCGCTCGCGAACTCGGGGTGCCGTGCATCGTCGGGGCACGCAGCGCGACAAAGGATCTCCATGACGGGACGACCGTCACCGTCGACGGAACCCACGGCCGCGTCCTTGCCGGCCGCGTCGACACCGCCCCCCCAGTGACCGTCACGGCGCAGCCCCAAGCGGTGTCTGCAGCAGCTGACGAGGTGACGGGAACCAAGATCTACGTCAACATGGCGATGCCCGACCACGCCGAGGCCGTCGCCGCGCAGAACGTCGACGGTGTCGGGTTGCTACGAGCCGAGTTCATGCTCACCGAGGCACTCGGGGGTCGTCATCCACGCGATCTCATCGCGCGCGGCGAACAGGACAGCCTGGTCGAGAAGTTGGTGGCTTCGGTGGGCCGCATCGCCACCGCCTTCGCGCCACGCCCGGTCGTATACCGGGCAACCGACTTCCGCAGCAACGAGTTCCGGGGTCTCGTCGGCGGCGAGTCGTACGAGCCCGTGGAACACAACCCGATGATCGGCTACCGCGGCTGCTACCGGTACATCAAGGAGCCCGACCTGTTCGCCCTGGAACTCCGGGCGCTGGCGCGCATCCGCGAACAATCCCCGAACCTGCATCTGATGATCCCGTTCGTGCGTACGCGGTGGGAGCTCGAGGAGTGCCTCGCCCTCGTCGACTCCAGCCCACTCGGTCGCCAACGCGGATTACGTCGGTGGGTGATGGCGGAGGTGCCCTCGGTCGTGCACTGGCTCCCGGAGTACATCGGCATGGGTATCGACGGAGTGTCGATCGGTAGCAACGATCTCACCCAGTTGATGCTCGGAGTCGACCGCGACTCGGATATCTGCGCAGAACTGTTCGACGAGTCGGACCCAGCCGTCCTGGACGCCATCGGTCGAATTGTCGGCCTTGCACGTAAATTCGGTATCACTTCGTCGTTGTGCGGTCAGGCGCCGTCGACCAAGCCTGCCTTCGCCGAACATCTGGTGCGGATGGGCATCACCTCGGTATCGGTCAACCCGGACGCTGTCAGCGCGGCGAGGCGCACCGTCGCGGCCGCCGAGCGTCGGCTGATGCTGGAGGCGATGCTGACGGCACGGGACGGTGGCTCGGATCGGGCGGGGTGAAACGGCAGGCTCAGCGACCGCACCAGCAAGAGAGATGGGGAACACAATGAACGACACCGACTCCAAGTCCTCGGTGATCGTCGGGATCGACGGATCCGATACGGCGATCGAAGCGGCGCTGTGGGCAATCGATGAAGCGGTCAGCCGAAGCGTGCCTTTGCGTTTGGTGTGCGTCACCAAGGCAGAACACCCCTCCGCCGAGGACTATTACGCTGACATCCACCACGCCGAGGATTCGCTGCGCGCGGCACAAGCCGCCGTCGACGCCACCGGCAAGTCGGTGAAAGTCGAGACCGGCATCCTCACCGGGCTGCCGGGAGTCAGCCTGGTCGAGGAAAGCTACGACGCCACGCTGGTCTGCATCGGCTCGGTCGGCATCGGCCGCTACGCGCGCTCCATCCTCGGATCCACAGCGATTGAGGTTGCGGAGAAGGCACATTGTCCCGTCGCGATCATTCGTCCCTTCGACACCGAGGCCGATCACTCGGTGAACTGGATCACCGTCGCGGACAAGAGGAGTCGCGACACCGACGCCCTCCTCGAAGCCGCGATGGACGAGGCCGCATTGCGGCAAGCCCCAGTGCTGGTCGTCGGTAAGAACGGCAGTGTCGAACGCGACGTCGAAGCGTTGCGCAAGCGTCATCCGGGGCTTCGCATCTACCCGATCGGCGACAGCGCCGACATCGCACGCTTCCTCAAGAACAGTGACGAGCGGGTGCAACTCGCCGTCATCAGCGGCGCCGAAGCACACCAGGTGGCCGATATCCTCGGCCCGTACGGACACCACCGGTTTTCCCACGCCGGGTCGTCGGTGCTGGTGGTCAGAGGCCGACTCGTCGCCCGAGAGGAGATCGTTCGATGATCGAGGTGTTGCCGGATATGCCCGACGGTGTGATCGGCTTCCGAGTGTCCGGCCGGTTGAGCGGTGAGGACCTACGCGACTTCAAGCCCACGATGGAACAGAAGCTGCAGGGCGACGAGGTGCGCATCGTCGAGGTCATCGCGCCCACTTATGAGGGTTTCGGTCCCGGTGGGCTCGTCGAGGACCTGAAACTTGGTTTCGGCGCATTGATCAGTCATCATTCGGCCTTCAAGCGGATCGCCGTGGTCACCGATGAGAAGTGGGTGGTACACACCCTGCACGCGCTGGCATGGATGGTTCCCGGCGAGATCGCGCTCTTCGGTCTCGATGAGTTGGAGCAGGCCAAAACCTGGGCCGCGGGCTGAGCGCGGGTTCGATGACGGTCGAGGTGCACCGCTGACGTGTTGCTGCTCAGCGAAATCGTGCGCCGTGAAGTCATCGGCCCGAGCGGATGCCCGATCGGCCGCGTCGCCGATGTGATCGCCCGCCCCGACGGCGGTGCGGGCCTGCCCCTCGCTGAACACCTCGTGCTGTCCCGACGCCGAGGGCCACAGGTGCTGGTCCCATGCCAAGCCGTCAATCTCCGTCATCCGCAACACATTCGGCTGAACACCGACGGTGAACCACCGCGCGTCGCCGTCGGCATGTTGGCGGACGACGAGATCATGCTGGTGCGCGACGTCCTCGATACACAGGTCGTCGACATCACCGGGCAGCGACTCGCGCGCGTTGCCGACGTCGTGCTTGCCCGCCGACACGACGGCCGGCTGGAGGTCATCGGCGTCGAAGTGGGGTTCGATGCCGTCCTGCGGCGCCTGGGTCTCGGCCGGCTGGCGAAACGACTCCCATCCGATGCCGTCGCGTGGACAGACCTGCACCTGACGTCCGACCGGGGCCACGCCGTCGCGCTCGGGACACCACGGTCGGCGATTCACCTACTGGACGCGCGCGGTCTGGCAGCACTCATCGCGCGACTCGACACGGAATCCGCGGCCGAAGTCCTCGATACCAAGAAAGCGGCGGTGGCAGCCGACGTCATCCAGGCCAGCCATCCTGTTGACGCGGAACGGATCTTGCGAGCGTTGGGCGGAAACAAAGCGGCCGACGTCGTCGCTGCGATGCCGACCGACCATGCCACCCGGTGGAGAGACCGGCTGTCCGGCCCGGTCCTGTGGAGGAACAGACACTTCCGTCGCTTCGGGGTGTGGCCACGTCGTCGACACGGGCGATCGTGACGGTGACGAAGCGCCGCCGGCTGGCGATCGGGGCGCTGGTGGCGGTCGTGGGCCCCGGACTGCTCGCCGGCCTCTCGGACGATGATCCCGCCGGTATCACCACGTACTCGGTACTCGGCGCCGATTACGGCTATCAACTGCTCTGGGTTCTGCTGCTGTCCACCCTCGCCTTGGTGATGTTCCACGTCTTGGCCGCCCGCATGGGCGTGGTCACCGGACAAGGCTTGATCGGCCTGGTGCGCCAACGCTACGGCGTACGTGTCGGCGGCGCTATCCTGGTGACGCTGGTCGTCGCCAACATCGGGACGACGTGCGCCGAGTTCGCCGGTATCGCAGCGGGTTTCGAGCTCTTCGGGGTCAGCCGCGAGGTCAGTGTTCCCGTCGCGGCACTGCTCGTCTCGACTCTGGTGCTGCGCGGCAGCTTCCACCGCGTCGAGCACTTCCTGCTGCTGTTGTCGACGATCTTCCTCGCCTACATCGCTTCGGGGATACTCGCTCAGCCCGACTGGGGGGCCGCGGCACACGGTCTCTTGATACCGACGATGCCCGCCGACCGGGACACCTTGGCGATCATCACCGCGACCGTCGGAACGACTCTCGCGCCATGGGGACTGTCGTTCATCCAGTCCTACGCCGTCGACAAGAAGTTGCGGATCGAAGACCTGCGGTTGGAACGCATCGACGTGGTGACCGGCGCCGTGCTGACAGGCGTGATCGGTTTCTTCGTCGTGGTGGCCTGCGCGGCCACCCTACACCGGGATGGTCGCTCCATCACCGATGCGGCGGACGCGGCGCTGGCCTTGCAGCCGCTCGCGGGTGAGTTGGCCTCGACGCTGTTCGGGATCGGGTTGATCGGCGCCGCCGTGCTGGCCGCAGCCATTCTGCCGTTGTCGACGGCCTATTCGGTGTGCGAGTACGCCGGAACGGAGGCCGCTCTGAACGATTCCTTTCGGACGGCGAGAACGTTCTATGTGACGTTCGGGCTCGTCACCCTGCTCGGCGCGGTCGTCGTCATGGCCCCTGGTGTCCCGCTGGTGACGATCCTTGTCGCCACGCAGATCCTCAACGCCGTTCTGCTCATCCCGTTGCTGGGCGTGATCATCGGCGTCGCGCGGAATGCAAATCTGATGGGCGATTTCCGGTTGGGCAGGAAGGCGACGGTGGCCTACGGCGCGACAGCGGCCGTGGTACTGATGTGCGTGGTTGCCCTCGCCTTCACCGCCGGTTGGGGGTGAGACCCGCGGAACCGTAATCCGCTCACTGATCGTGAAGCAATGCGACATTCACGAGTTCTTGTGCGTGGACCAATTGACGCTCGGCTTGTTCGAGGCTGGATCTGAACTCGCCGTCATAAGCGTTTCGCGAACCCGCCACCACCGATAGGCACATGTGTGCAGCGGCATGAGCGTCCTCCGCCGCGGCCGCCAACTCGCTGGTGAGTTCCGGGGTAGGCGCCGGCAAGTAGGTATGCACCTGGACGCCGGCGAGATCGTGCATTCTTTGGCACGCCTGCTCGAGACCTATCGGGGTCAGGCTCTCCATGGAGTGCCGGGCATCGGCGATGGAGTCCTGCAGCTTGGTGACAGGAGTATGCGCGTGTTCCCACCATTGCACGACGGCCTGTTGTTCAGTGGGTGTCGCGGCCGCGGGCTCAGTTCGATCGCGATTTATCACGACGGCCACTGCGGCGACCGAAACAGTGAGGGCGGCAACAGCGCTCGCGCCTACGAGGGCCCATCTCGTCCGGTACCACGCGGTTGTCTCCGGCCCCTTCTGCTCAATGGGCGCCCCACACTCACCACAGAGATCGAAACCCAGCGGATTGTGGTGGCCGTTCGGGCATCTCGCCATTTCTCAGCCCTCCTCGGGTATTCGCTCAGCGGCCGTCGGTTGACGTCACCGAATCCTGCTCAACATCAGGAACTGGTGAATTCCGAACCGATTGAACATCCGTGCCCGCCGAGCCGAGATCAGCCGGCCCGCGGTCTGTGCATCGATGATTCGCGGTTCGACAACGTTGTAATTGCGACCGCCGCTCGACACGATGGCCTCGCCGGACGCCTGTACGTTCCGCAGCCAGTCGACATCCGTTCCGTACGGCAGCGGAATGATGAATCCATTGTCGACCTGGTCGGCCACCACAGGGGTGGCGTAGTGCCGGCCGGTTCGGCGGCCGGTATGCCGGATGACGGAGGCATACAAGTGTCTGCGGCCGGCCAGCTGCATCATCAGTGGATTGAGCACGTACTTGTTGAACGTACGCACCTTTGTATTCACTCGATCAACCACGCTTGAAGGCATATCTCGATCGTTGCGACGGACTCGCCGGCCACACAGGGCCGTCTGGACCGAAGTCCGAGGGTCTAAAGGCACGAACCGCAGACGGAGGCGAATGGGCTGATCTTGAGGGACTTTCTTCTCTATCTCCGTCAGCCCGGCGCGCAAATGATGGATGCGGCAACCGACAGCGACGATGGAGGATACCGATGACGCCGACGGACCGCGTCGATCTGACGACCGCGGAACTCGACACCGTGGCCTGGCGGTTCCTGCGGTCCGAATTCGCTGGCCGGATCTACTCCGATTGGTCGCTCGACCGCCGCCTGGATGCCTACCTACTGCGTCACGGGGGCACCGACTTCCTCGTCGACGGATCGGCCTACGCCGCGCTGCTGGAGCGGGTGATGGTGAACATCGGTCCCGCCAGGCGCAACGGCGTGCTTTCGCTACCCGATTGGTGAGCACAGATGACGACCATCGCCAAGAGCGCCGAGGATTGGAAGGTCCCGCCCAACTACGCCGATTATGCGAAGACGCGCGACGGGTTCAGCTGGTCTGCGGTACCCAACCCGTGCGAGGGAATGCCGGGCGGTGGCTGCAATATCGCCTACGCGGCCGTTGACTGTCACGCCGAGGGGCCGCTGGCCTCGCGGACCGCGCTGCGGTTCATCACCGACACACTCGCCGGCGGCGAGCTCGTCACCCATGACCTCAGCTTCGCCGAACTCGGCCGTCGCGCCCGGCGGTTCACCAACGTCCTCCGGGGCCTGGGCGTCGGCAAGGGCGACGGCGTGTTCCTGATCATGGGCCGCATTCCAGAGCTGTACATCGCGATGATGGGGGCCTTGCGCAACGGCAGCGTGGTTTCGCCGTTGTTCTCGGCGTTCGGCCCTGAGCCCATCGCCACCCGTGTCACGATCGGTGAGGCGGCCGTGCTGGTGACGACGAGGACGCTCTACCGACGCAAGATCGCCTCGATTCGCGATCAGCTGTCGTCGGTACGGCACGTCCTGCTGGTCGATGGGTCCGACACCGGTCCCGTGCCCGGCACGCTCAGTCTGGCGCCGCTTATGGACGAAGCTTCCGACTACGCCCCGATCGAACCCACCACCGCGGAGGATACCTCGCTGCTGCATTTCACCAGCGGCACCACGGGAACCCCGAAGGGCGCCCGCCATGTGCACGGGGCGGTGACGATGCATTTCGTCACCGGCCTCTACGCACTGGACCTCCATCCCGATGACATCTATTGGTGCACAGCGGATCCGGGTTGGGTCACCGGCACGTCCTACGGCATCATCGCACCGCTGCTGCACGGGGTCACCTCCATCGTCGACCAGGCCGAATTCGACGCCGAGCGCTGGTACCGCATCCTTCAGGACGAAGGCGTCACGGTCTGGTACACCGCGCCGACGGCCATCCGCATGCTGATCAAGGCGGGCCCGGAAGTCGCTGCGCAATACCATTTTCCCCGGCTGCGATTCATCGCGAGCGTCGGTGAACCGCTCAACGCCGAGGCGGTCTGGTGGGGCAAGCGCGTGTTGGGCCTGCCCATCCACGACAACTGGTGGCAGACGGAGACCGGTGGGATCATGATCGCCAACACCCCGGCCTTCGACATCAAGCCCGGATCAATGGGTCGCCCGCTGCCCGGCGTGGATGCCTTTGTGGTGGGCCGCAACGACGACGGCTCGGTGTCGGTCATCGACGCACCCGACATCGAGGGTGAGCTCGCCCTGAAACCCGGATGGCCGTCGATGTTCCGGGAATACCTCCATCAAGAAGAGCGGTATCACAAGAGCTTTGCGAACGGCCTGTACCTGTCGGGCGATCTGGTCAAGCGTGACCGCGACGGATACTTCTGGTTCGTCGGCCGCGCCGATGACGTGATCAAGTCCGCGGGCCACCTGATCGGCCCGTTCGAGGTGGAGAACGCGCTGACCGATCACCCCGCCGTTGCCGAGGCCGCGGTGATCGGCAAGCCGGATCCCACCGTCGGGGAACTGGTGAAAGCCTTCGTCACGCTCAAGGACGGCTTCGAGCCGTCCGAGGAGCTGCGAGCCCAGCTGACCGGTCAGGCCCGGAAACGCCTCGGCGCCGCGGTCGCCCCGAAGGAGATCGAGTTCGTCGAGAGTCTGCCACATACGCGCAGCGGCAAGATCATGCGCCGCCTGCTCAAGGCGCGCGAACTCGGATTGCCCGAAGGCGACACCTCCACCGTCGAATCACCCCAGCATCAGGAGGCCTCACCATGACCGACAAGCAGTTGGCTCACATCCTGCTCAGCGATATGGTCCGGGTCCGGCTCATGGAGGAGAAATGCGCAGAACTGTACAGCGCGGCCAAGATTCGTGGCTTCCTCCACCTCTATGTCGGTGAAGAAGCCGTCGCCACCGGCTCACTTCGAGCCCTACAGCCCGACGACGCCGTAGTGGCCACCTATCGCGAGCACGCACACGCCCTACTACACGGGGTGCCGATGACCAGGATCATTGCCGAGATGTTCGGCAAGCAGGAAGGTTGTTCACGAGGCCGTGGCGGCTCCATGCATCTGTTCGACGCCGACGCCCGGTTCTACGGCGGCAACGCCATCGTAGCCGGTGGCGTACCGCTGGCCGTCGGGTTGGCGCTCGCCGACAAGCAACTCGGGCTGAACCGCGTCACCGCATGCTATTTCGGCGAAGGGGCGATCGCCGAAGGCGCCTTCCACGAATCGCTGAACCTGGCCGAGCTGTGGCAGTTGCCCGTGCTGTTCTGCTGTGAGAACAACCGGTACGCGATGGGCACAGTGTTGGAACATGAACTGTCACAGATGGATCTGACTGAGAAGGCCGCATCGTATCGGGTGCCCGCGCTCGCGGCCGATGGCATGGACGTAATCGCGTGTCACACGGCCGCTCAAGAAGGTGCCTATCACGTGCGCAGTGGCGCGGGACCGTTCTTCCTGGAGTTCCGTACCTACCGATTTCGTCCGCACTCGATGTTCGATCCCGAGTTATACCGCGAGAAAAGCGAAGTCGAGCGATGGAAAGAACGCGACCCGATCAAGACGTTCACCGAAAGATGTTTGGCGGATGGCTTCTTGACCGAAGACGACATCGCCGCCATCCGCTCGGCCGCCGAGCAGGAGGTGACAGATGCGGTCGCCTACGCCGAAGCCGGCATGTGGGAAGACGTCGCCGACCTCACCCGCGACGTGCTCACACTGACTGGGAGTCCGTCATGAAGCTTGCTTATCGTGCAGCAGTCCATGATTCGATCCGCGAAGCGATGCTCGCCGATTCGCGAGTGCTGCTGATGGGCGAAGATGTCGGCCGTTACGGCGGCACGTACGCCGTGTCGAAGGGCCTTCTCGAGGAGTTTGGGCCGGAGCGCATCCGTGACACCCCTCTCTCCGAGCTCGGCTTTGTCGGTGTGGGGATCGGGGCCGCGCTGGGTGGGTTACGTCCCATCGTCGAGGTCATGACCGTCAATTTCAGCCTGCTGGCCCTCGATCAGATCGTCAACACCGCGGCGTCGTTGCGCCACATGTCGGGTGGGCAGTTCTCGGTGCCGTTGGTGGTGCGAATGGCCACCGGCGCCGGGCGTCAACTCGCCGCCCAGCACTCGCACAGCCTGGAAGGGTGGTATGCCCACATCCCCGGAATCAAGGTGGTGGCGCCCGCGACGGTGGCCGACGCGTACGGCATGTTGCCCACCGCGCTGGCCGATCCGGACCCGGTGGTCATCTTCGAGCACGTGCAGCTGTACAACACCTCGGCCGACGTCGACACGCCGGCGCCCACCGACATCGACCGAGCCGTGGTTCGTCGCCCTGGCAAGGACGTCACGGTGATCACCTACGGCGGTTGCCTGGGAAAGGCCCTCGACGCCGCCAACGAACTCTCGCTGTCCGGAATCGATTGCGAGGTCGTCGACTTGCGGGTTCTGCGTCCTCTCGATGACACCACCATCATGGCGTCGGTGCGCAAGACTCACCGGGCGGTGGTGGTCGACGAGGGTTGGCGCACCGGGAGCCTGTCCGGCGAGATCAGCGCACGGATCGTCGAGAACGCTTTCTACGATCTCGACGCTCCGATCGCGCGGGTGTGCACCGAAGAGGTGCCGATCCCCTACGCCAAACACTTGGAGCAAGCGGCGTTGCCGCAACCGGAGAAGATCACCGCCGCGGTGCGCAGCCTGTTCGGAGACGGCTGATGATCGAGTTCAAGATGCCCTCCCTCGGTGCCGACATGGACGAGGGAACGCTCGACGAGTGGTTGGTCAAGCCGGGAGACGTGGTGACCCGCGGGCAGATCGTGGCGGTGGTCGAGACGACCAAGGCCGCCGTCGAGGTGGAGTGCTGGCAGGAAGGCACGGTCGTCGAGTTGCTGGTGCCGGTCGGCACGACGGTTCAAGTGGGAGCGCCGTTGGCGCGCTTGGCCGAACCGGGCGAAGCGGCCGAGCCGCTACCGGCCCCGACGGTGGAGGTACTCCCGACGGTCGAGGCGCCCCCCGTCGCGGAGCCGACTCCGCGCCGGTTACCCGAGGCAGCGCCCGCGCCGGTCGCCCCCGTCGTCACGATGCCCGAGCGCCACCGGCGCTGGATCTCACCGGCCGCCCGCCGTCTCGCGCAGTCGTTAGCCGTCGACCTCGACGCGGTCACCGGCACCGGCCCCCAGGGTGCGGTCACCATCAACGACGTCGAGCACGCTGCGGCGGCCGATACCACAACCGCCGAGCCGGCGAAACCCGTTTCCGCACCGGCACAGGGGCTTTCGCCGAGAGAGCTGGCTGCGAAGCGTGGAGCGGAGATGCGCCGCTCGATTGCCGCGGCGATGAGCCGGTCGAAGCGGGAGATCCCCCACTACTACCTGGCTCACGAGATCGTCTTCGACAACGCGCTGAACTGGTTGTCCGATCGCAACGCTCAACGCTCCGTCACGGAACGCCTGCTTCCGGCCGTCCTGCAACTGAAGGCGGTCGCCCTGGCCGCCCGACGATTCGGCGAGTTCAACGGGTTCTGGCGCAACGACACGTTCGAGCCGGCCGAGGCGGTGCACATCGGCGTGGCGATCTCCCTGCGCGGCGGCGGGTTGGTCGCGCCGGCCATCCACGACGCCTCTGACAAGAAGATCGACGAGCTGATGGCCGACCTCACCGATCTGGTCGCCCGCGCCCGCGCGTTCTCGTTGCGCAGTTCGGAGATGTCCGATCCGACCATCACGGTGACGAACCTTGGCGACCAGGGCGTCGATGCGGTGTTCGGAGTGATCTATCCCCAACAGGTAGCCCTTGTCGGCTTCGGCAGGCCGACGCAACGCGTCCGGGCGGTGGACGGTGGCATCCGGATCGCCACGACTGTGCAGGCGACGCTCGCCGCCGACCACCGCGCAAGCGATGGGCACCGTGGCGCCTTGTTTCTCGCCGCCATCGACGAAGCGCTTCAGCAACCCGACCTCCTGGAGAAGTGATCACCATGTCAACTGTCGAAGACATCCAGGCCGCAGTGCTTTCCGAGCTGACCGCCATTGCGCCGGAGGTCGACCCGGAGGAACTCGAGGCGACCGTGCTGCTGCGAGATCAGGTCGACCTCGACAGCATGGACTGGCTGAACTTCTTGCAGCGCGTGCACAAGCGATTCAAGGTGGACATCCCGGAGAAGGACTACCAGGCCCTTCGAACGCTTGACGATGTTGTCCGATACGTCGAGGTGCACACGGCGTGAAATCGCACATGCGCATCGAAAACACATGGGAGACTCCAGCTCGGCAGCCCGGCCTACCCGGAGTTCTCGAGCAGGAGCCGCAATTCGCGGTCCCAGTCCCTGGCGCGCCGACGATCGAGCGCGACGTGGCTCAAGACCGCAACTCCGCCGAGGACGGCGACGACGCCAAGCCATGACGCGGCCGCAACGACCACGGCATCGACGACTGCCAACCACATCGGCCGTGGAGCGCCCGCACGGCGGCCACCGTCGTCCACCCAGATTTCCAGGTGCTCGCCGGTCTCAACTGGTCTGCCCAGTTCAATTACGCCAGAGTGTGTCTCGCCTCGGAAGGACCACTCGACAGGTACCTCGACCACCGACCGTGGTCGTTCGATCGTGGCGCCGGTGGGCCCGACGCTGACCGCGGACACCAAGTGCCGAGTCCGCGCTTCGTCGGCGTAAGCCCTGCTGCGACCGTCGTACACCGTGGTGCCGACCGCCCCGGCGACCGATACAAACACCAATGCAATCGCCACAAGCAGTAGCATCACGACGGCTTCCCAGCGGTCACTTCGACGCACCAGGCCGCCACCCCGCCCGAGGCTTCGGAACCAGCTGCTTCCGAGGCGGCTCAAGGTGTCCTGACTCATCGGGGTCCTCTCGCTGCCGGACAAAACAGCTGCACCGATCTTCGCGGCTTCAGGCGACCGCGCCCAGAGTCGAATGTCTCTCACAGAGCCTTTCCCGCGAGGACCACTGGCATCGCCGCTGAGGACCAACGACCCTCGTGTGGCCGACTGCGTCCGGCCTAACGTCAGGTGAACTTTCGTCGGGAGCAGAGGAGATTCGTCATGGACTGGCCGACGGCTTTGGTCCTCATCGCAGCCATCGTTGCGGTGATGGCGATCGCGACGACTTATATCAGCACGCGCTTTTCGAAGAAGTGAGGAGCACACACAGGCATGGCCGAGAAGAAGAACGGAATCGTCGTCGGCGTCGACGGATCACCGGAATCGGATGCCGCGATTCTTTGGGCTACGCAGGAAGCGGTGATTCGCGAGCAACCAATTACTCTGGTGCACGCGATCCCTCCTGTGATCACGACCTGGCCGGGAGGCCTCCTCGACGCCACTTACCTCGAGGCGCAGGACGCAACCGCCCATGATGTGCTGGAGAAGGCGCAGAAGACCGTCCGCGTTGGTGTCGGTGAATCATCGATCCCGAAAATCGAAACCCGCGTGGTCAAATCGAGCCCACCGTGGGCACTCGTCGAAGCCTCGCGCGACGCTGTCATGACCGTTGTGGGCACCCGGGGCCTTACCGCGATCGGGCGGGCGGTCCTCGGATCGGTCAGCAGTGGCCTCTTACACCACGGTCACGGCCCGGTGGTGGTGGTCAATGCCGAGTACGGCAGGGTGGCCGACCGGCGCCTGCCGGTTCTGTTGGGTGTCGACGGATCGCCCGCATCGGAAAGCGCCACGGCGTTGGCTTTCGACGAGGCCTCGCGGCGCGGTGTCGACCTCGTCGCCCTGCACGCTTGGAGCGACGTCGGAGTCTTCCCGGCTCTCGGAATGGACTGGCACCGATACGAGGACCAGGGCCACGAAGTCCTGGCCGAACGCTTGGCCGGGTGGCAAGAGCAGTACCCCGATGTCCGTGTTCACCGCCGCATCGTCTGCGACCAGCCCGCGCGTTGGCTCGTCGATGCATCGCAACAAGCGCAACTCGTGGTCCTCGGCAGCCGCGGGCGCGGCGGATTCGCCGGTCTTGTACTGGGCTCCGTTGCGGCCAAGGTCGCCCACGCAGCGACCGTGCCCGTGATGATCGTTCGTCCCCGATGAGTCAGGACGGGCTGGACGACGCCCTGCCGTTCGTCGTCGGAGTCGATGGATCGGAAGAGGCGATGGGCGCTGCGATGTGGACCGCAGACCTCGCCACACAGTTCAAGGCCCCGTTGGAACTGGTCACCGGTTTGAGCACGACGGGTAGCTTCCTGACCGAGGCTGCCGCCACCATCCGCGCGGCAGCGCTTGCGCAGCAACGTGATATGGCCGGCACGGTGCTGGAGTCGGCAGAGCAGAACGTACGAGCGGCGTTTCCGGACCTCGACGTTTTCGCTCTTCGTTCCAACGTGCCGGCCGCCGAGCTGCTGGCGGACCGCAGCCGAACCGCTCAGGCCATTGTCGTTGGCTCTGAGGAGGTCTCACCGACGACGGCAATGCTGGTCGGCTCCACGACGCTCGCCGTCGCGGCGCATTCGACGTGTCCGGTCATCGCCTGGCGCGGGGGTCTCAACACGCTCACCCGGCGGCCGATCGTGCTCGGCGTCGACGATCCTGCCACCAGCGCCGCGGCGTTCGATGCGGCGTTCGAGTACGCGAGCAGGCTCGGAGTCGGCCTGCGTGCCGTCCATGCGTGGTCCAAGCCACGTTTCGCGCCCGGGTTGGTCAACCCGTATCTGGTGGATTGGGACGGCTTCGAGGCGTTGCAGTGGCAGGGTTTGCTCAGTGCACTCGAGCCGTGGACCAAGCGCTATCCGGACGTCGAAGTCACCTATTTTCTGGAGCCCGAAGCGACGTCCGATGTGTTGTTGCGCCACGCCGAAGACTCACAGCTGCTTGTGGTCGGCGCCCGCCGTCGCAACGCGCTCGCAGGTGCACTGCTGGGATCAACCAGCTTGAACATGCTGCATCACAGTCACGTTCCCGTGATGGTCTGTCACAGAGGGTCCGTCGACTCAGCTCCCCCGAGCCACGATGACCGGGACGCGGGCCGCCGCGGCGACCACGGTGCTGACCGATCCGAGTAGCATCCCAGTAAAGCCGCCGCGGCCGTGGCTTCCCACGACCACCAGCTGTGCGCGCTCTGAGAGCTCCAACAGCTGGCGCGCCGGGCCCTCTAACTCCACCAGCGTCGTGACCTCCACATCCGGGTAACGCTCGCGCCAGCCTGCGAGGCGCTCGGACAACGTCCTGCGAGTGGACGCCAGCACGTCGGTCCAATCCATGCTGAACTTCGGCATGTCGGCGTCGCTCCACACATGGAGTGCCACGAGATCGACACCGCGCCAGGAGGCTTCGGCGAACGCTATCGCGGTCGCGGCTTCAGAGGCTCGCGATCCGTCGATCCCGACGAGCACGGGTAGCCGACTCGATGAGGCGTCACCATCGTGAACGACCGCGACCGGACAGTGCCCATGATGAATCAGCCCGGAGCTGACGGATCCCAACAGCGCACGGCGCAAGCCGGTCCGGCCCCGGCATCCGACGACCACCATCTCCGCCTCCTTGGAGACGTCGACCAACGTCGGCACCGGCCAGCCGAAGAACATCTCGTCGATTACGGTCAGTCCTGCTCCGCTGCCGGCGGTTTCGCGCGCCAATGCAACGGCCTCGGCGAGTATCGCCCGCGCCTCGTCCTCCTGCTGCTCGAGCACTTGCTGGGGAATTTGGCCGCCGGGCCACGCAACCATGGCGGCGGCGACGGTGGACACCGAGTTGGCGTGGACGACGGTGAGCGGAAGCCTACGCATGCTCGCCTCACGGGCGGCCCAGCCGATGGCCGCCTTCGCCGAAGCGGAGCCGTCGGCGCCGACCACGATGCCGCGGTGCTTTGTGTCCTCAGCCATCGGAAGCTCCTCTCGCAGTTACCGTCCAGTCGCTCACTCGGCTAAGCTGATGAGCCCGTAGTGACCGTCGTAACGGGGATAGAGCACGACGGCGCGCCCCTGTACGGCCTCGATGAAGAACAGGAAAGGTAAGCCGCGCAGTTCCATCCGTTCGATCGCCTGCTCGACGGTGATGCACGGAGCGGGTTGGGCACTCAGAGTCACGGGAATCGTGTGGGCCGCGAGCTGGTCCACCGAAGGGGCGACGACCTGGGCGAGGCGGTATCCGCTCGAGTCATCCCGGTACAACACGCTGGCCGATCCCGTGCCTTCCTCGATGAACAGGTGGAAGTCGTAGTCGAGCATCTCCATGTCCCAGGCGGCTTCATCGAGTGTGCAGACCGATGCGGTGAACGATTTGCGCCGAACCACTTGGCGCTCATCGACCGGTCGTTCGAAGTGAACCGGCCGATGGGTCGGCTCTGACTCATGACGCCACTCGCACGGGGCGGTGATCGGTTGTCTGCCGCGCCGCGCCTCCCAATGCTCGGCAATCCGTTCGAGTCGGCGCCGCAACCGCGCGGCGAGCAGATCGATCGCTTCCTCGGCCGTTTGGCCTTCCACCTGCCCACGGATGGCCCGGCCGTTGACGTCCAGGTTGCCTTGCGCGACGACCGCGCGTGACACCGCCGGATTCCGGGATTTGGTGAGTCTGACGCGTGCATGCAACACGGGTTTACCCGTGCGCCGCGCCAAGTCGCCGATCTTTCGGCGGGCGTAGTCGGCCGCACCTGGAAGTTCGCTGGGTGCGGACACCGTGACGTCGCCGGTTGTGTCGATTTCCGCTCTGCTGGTCATGTTTTCATTGAAGCCGAGGCACCGCTCACATTCGAGGGTCGAAGGTCACCATGCTGGCGGACCGAGTTCGATCCCGCCAGATGGCACTGCAAGAAACGCAGGTGGTCCGTCGCGAGTTGGTCTCGGATCGCCCCGTGGTACATCTCGAAATGGCGGACAGGATATTGGTGGACCTCATATCGAGGCGCGTCCGCGACCGCCTTCTCGATGAACCGCGTGGAGATCACCTCGTCATCTCTTGCGACGGTGACAAGCAGCGGTGCGGTGAGCCGCCGCAACGTCTCTCGATGGTGGCGCGGAGCCCTGAAGAGGAATCTCGGAGCGACCTCGTTACGCCATGAGAGCGAATGTGATTCGAGGTCGCTGAACAACGAGGCAAGTGACGGATCCCAGAACACGGCGTGACCCAAGCGCCCGTACACGGGAAGGTAGGACGGTTCCAACCGGAGCGCGCCTCTCACCGTGTCGACCGATGCGGCCCACATCAGGCTCGCCGTGGCCTTGCAGATGCGTAGCACGCCGAGCCGCAAGTGTGCGGGAACATGGCGACCGTGAAGCCCTCGAAACATGTCGATGGCAGGGACATTGGCAACCACAGCGGCAATGGACGGATCTGTCGCCGCGACCTCGATGACGTGGGCTCCGCCGAGCGATGTGCCCCACAGTGCGACGCGGGTGTCGTCGACTTCCGGTCGGGAACGCATGAACGCCACCGCGTTGCGGAGGTCCTCGCGTTGCCGGCCTTGGTCGATGAGTTGCCGCGGCTCTCCTCCACTGAGGCCCAGATGGCGATAGTCGAATATGAGCGCGGCCAGACCACCCTCGGCGAACGTTTCGGCGAATGCCGGCACGATCCAATCCATGGTCGCCGAAAAGCCGTGCGCCAGAGCGACAGCCGGGAGCGGCTTGGAACCCGCTGTTGGCAGGTACAAGCGGCCGGCGATCACTGTGCCGCCCGAGCCGAACGACACCCGCTGGATTGTGTACGGCATGTCATCACCCCCATCACCATCCATCAGCGGGCCACGATCACCGGCGTTCGAACCGCCTGCACGACCGCCGTGCTCACCGAGCCCAGCAGGGCGCCGGTGACCGCCCCGTAACCGTGGCTAGGTCGTCCGGCCAGCAATGCGCGTTCCATCGTGCCGGCTCCCTGAGCGCCAACCACCAGCAGCTCGGCGTCACGCGAAACCTCCATGAGAGCCGCGACCGGTGGCTTCGAAACCTCTCGCGTAACGACCTTCAAGCCTCGGCCGGCGGTGTCGACCGCCAGCTGCGCGGCTCGTCGCACGATCTCATGACTGCGTCGCCTTTGTGTTTCCAACACCTTCGGCGGAACCGGTACGCCGAGCCACGTCCCCAAGACGGGCTCTGCGGCGTGAGCAATAGCGAGTGGAACCCCGCGCAGGGCTGCATCGCACGCCGCCCAGCGAACGGCCGCGTCCGCCGAGGCTGATCCATCGGTTCCGACGACGTCGGGCATGTCAACACCGCTCCACGAGCTTGGCGATCGCGACCGTCACCCCGCGGGCGATCTCGTCCACGTCGGGCGTTGCGTCGTAGTCGGCCATGACACCGAAAACCAGCTCGTCTGCGTAACTCAGGATCGCGACGCCCGTTCGCAGTTGAAGGGCGATCGGCGGAATCGGCAGCACGTGGAGGACTTCCCGACCCAGGATCGTCATCCGCTTCCGTGGTCCGGGGACGTTGGTCGCCAGTGCGACGACGCCGCGCTGAGGCAGGCGCGTCGCCGTTCGGATGAACCAGGCGGTCAACGGGAACGGCACAGCGTTCATCGCCGACATCACGATACTGCCCGCCTCGCGCTGACCACTCGCCTTCACCTTCGTCAGCCGACGGTGCACCGCCAGCAGTTGTTCGACTGGGTCCTCTTTCTCCACGGGCAAGAACGGCAGCATGACCGAGACCCGGTTGTCGGTGATACCGACCGCGTCGTTGGCTCGAACCGACACCGGAACCAGCGTGCGCAGCGAGGTGCGTGTCGGCTTCTCACCGCGTCGAACGAGTGCGGCGCGGTAGCTGTCGGTCAAAGCGGCCAGTGCGACGTCGTTGACCGTGACGCCGTAGGCTTCCGTCACTTTGGTGACGTCGGCGAGGCTGACGCGCGCACCGCTGTAGCGGCGCATCGCCGTGACGGGACCGTTCAATGACGACTCGGCGGCAGGGCTGACTATTCCACCGACGAGCTCGGCAGCGCCCTCGACGACCAGCGCCGCGGCGTTGGTCGCGGTCGCGGCCATCCGGATTAGTCCGCCCGGCCAGGTCAACGGGTTCAGAACTGATTTCGGCGATGTGACCGGTTGGTGCGGGTCTGCTTTCGCGGCGCGGATCTCCGTGGCGAACGTCTCGCCTTCTCCCCCGTCGGCGAGCGAGGAGAACATGTGCATCGTGGCGATGCCGTCGGCGATGCAGTGGTGGATCTTCAACAGGATCGCCCACCTGCCGTCGGCGAGGCCTTCGACGATCCAGCACTCCCACAACGGCCGATCGCGGTCGAGACGCCGCTCCATGACGTCGGCGACGAACCTGTGCAGCGCATCATCGTCTCCCGGCCGCGGCAGCGCCGCCCGATGAAGGTGGTGGGTGATGTCGAGATCTTCGACCTCGACCCATTCCGGCGGCGCAAGGTCCAACAGATGCGTGTGCAACACCTCCCGAAACCGCGGCAGCTCAGTCAGTCTCGCGGCAAGGCCGGAAGCAATCGTGTCGAACTGCGGCATCGGTCCTTCGAGGATCGAAAGCCCGCCGACCGCCAGGCTGATGTGCCGATCGGAATCCTCTGCCTCCAAGAACCCCGCGTCAAGGGTCGTCAAGCGTTGCACGGTTGCCTCCTTATGCGCCGGTGCGATCGGGGTGGTTGCCATCGCTGATCAGATTGCGGTGCAACATATCTGCTGCGCTTCGGTAACTGATTCGGCCAATGGACGCGTGGTGTCGATCAGATGACCGCCGTAGTCGAGGCCATGTTCTTCCACAATGGCGGCTGCGATGTCGGGGGTTGCATCAGAGGTTGTATCGGTTCGGGTTTCGATCCTCAGCGCGGCCTCGTCCAGCGGAGCCGAGCACGTGAGTATCACCAACGGCACACGCGCGCGATCGGCGATGCGGCGTGCTCGCTCGCGCTGCTCGGCATCGCGCCAGGTCCCATCGAGTATCACCGACCTGCCCGCAGAAAGCGTGGCGGCGGCTCGCCGCAGCACCTCCTGGTAAACAGCGCTGACATTTCGCGGCGCGTAGAGACCGGTGTCCACCTCGCCTACCAGACCGGTGATCGTGCCGGCGCCCTGCATCTGCTTCCTGATGTCGTCGGTGGAGATGACCTCGGCGTCGAGTTGTTCTGCCAGACCCCGCGAAAGCGTGCTCTTACCCGTTCCCGGACCGCCGCCGACGATGATCAGCCGCACAGTCGATAACCGAAGATGCGCCGAAGCGATTTCGAGGTGTCGCCGCGCGTCGGCGCGCGCCTCGTCATGGCCTTGGTCGACGCGCACGCAGTCGACCTTTGCCCGGACCACCGCACGATAGGCGATGTAGAAGTGCGTCAGCGCGCTCGGCGCCGTGTCACCGGAGTGCCTGCGATAGGAGTCGAGGAACAGCTCGGCGAGGTCTTGACGGCCGAGGAATTCCAGATCCATCGCGAGGAACGCCGCGTCGTCGACGACGTCAACGAAACGGAGGCTGTCGTCGAACTCAAGACAGTCGAGTATGGCGAGGTGGTCACCGGGACAGAAGATGTCGTCGGCCAGCAGGTCGCCGTGCCCGTCAACCACACGGTGTTCGGCTAACCGGCGATTGAAAAGCGCCGAACGACCGGCCATGAATCGTTCGGCGAGCCGCCGAATTTCGGAGACGCGCTGGCCGAGCACCCCTCGGCCGGTGTGATGCGCGATCTGGTCGAGGTTCTGTCGCCAGCGTGCCGCGACGGCGCCGGGTCGCCCGCATCCGTCGATGACCTCGCTTCGTGCCGCGTTCCGGTGGAATTCGGCAACCCTCTGGGCGATGGCGTCCAGTTGCTCGTACACCGGCCGACCGTCACGGATCATCGATGCCAGCCGTACCGAGTCGGCGTAACGCCGCATCACAACCACGGGCTCATCTGATCCGCCGTCCGGACCGGCGAAGTGGCCGACGCCGAGGTAGCTTTCGGGAGAAAGCCTGCGATTCAGAGCCACCTCGCGTTCGCAGGCCGCCGCCCGGTTCTCGGGCGTACGGAAATCCAGGAAGTCGGTGCGGATGGGCTTTTTCACCTTGTATGCCCTGTCGCCGAGCAGCACCACGACACCGGTGTGCGTCTCATGGGCCTGTGCGTGCAGATTGCCGGCATTGCGGAGCGCGATGGCGCCGCGGTCCGCCTTCACCACCGATGCGCTCATGACTCGATCGTCTGCTTTGGCCGGCACCGTCCAACAGGGTCAGAAGCCCCGATGAATGGGACCATTGGCCCTGGTTTCCGGCGGTGCTTCGAGCCCACGATCGAGTGATGCGAGACACCCTTGTCGGCACCGACGTCATCACCAACGCCGTACGCCTGGCGTGTCGGGCCCCGTCGTTGCACAACAGCCAGCCGTGGCGCTGGACGACCGACGGTTCCTCGCTGGAGCTGTACCTCGACAAGACGCGTGTCCTGTATTCGACCGACCGTTCCGGGCGGGAAGCCCTGATGAGCTGCGGCGCGGTACTCGACCACCTCACGGTGGCGATGGCGGCAGCCGGCTGGGAAGCCGACATCGAGCGCTATCCGAATCCGAACAGCCCGGTGCACCTGGCGAATGTCGACTTCTCCCCGATGGAATTCGTCACCGAAGGACACCGTCGTCGCGCCGACGCGATAATGATGCGGCGCACCGACCGGCTTCCTTTTGCGGCGCCGCCCGAGTGGGTCACCGTCGAAGCGCAACTGCGCAGAACCGTCAGCTCGGATGCCGTCAGATTGGACGTGATCGCCGACGAACTGCGCGCCGAACTGGTTCAGGCTTCCAGGCTGACCGAGTCCCTGCGCTTCTACGACCCTTACTATCACGAGGAGTTGCAGTGGTGGACAGCGCCTTTCCCGGTCAGCGAGGGCATCGACCCGAGTTCTCTTCCCACGGCGGCCGAGAGCGATCACGTGGGCGTCGGACGTAGTTTCCCCGTTTCTCACGACGAACGAGACAGGCGCCCCAACTACGGCCAGGACAGGGCGAAGATCGTCGTGCTGTCCACCTACGACAACGAGCGCGAAAGTGTGCTTCGATGCGGAGAGATGCTGTCGGCGGTCCTGCTCGATGCCACCATGGACGGCCTGGCCACGTGCACGCTGACGCACATCACCGAACTGAGGGCGAGCCGCGACATCGTGGCCTCGCTGATCGGCGCCGAGACAACGCCGCAAGTGCTGATCCGCATCGGCACGGCGCCGGAGCTCGAAGACCGGCCCCCGGCGACTCCGCGACGCCCCATCGCTGAAGTGCTCGAAGTGCACCAGCCGCCCGCGAAAGGTGCTGTTCGGCCTTGATCTGCACACCGCAGACCGTAAGGTGAGACACCGTGGCTCAAACTCAGGAGTGAGACACCGATGGTGAAGGTCTTTCTGGTCGACGACCACGAAGTGGTGCGGCGCGGTCTCATCGACCTCCTCAGCGCCGACCCGGATCTGGATGTGATCGGCGAGGCGGGCTCCGTGTCGCAGGCAATGGCGCGCATTCCCGCCCTGCAACCCGATGTCGCGGTCCTCGACGTACGACTCCCGGACGGCAACGGCATCGAACTGTGTCGGGACCTTCTGTCCCGCATGCCGGATCTGCGGTGCCTGATGTTGACGTCCTTCACCTCCGACGAGGCGATGCTGGACGCGATTCTGGCCGGGGCCAGCGGCTATGTGGTCAAAGACATCAAGGGGATGGAGCTCGCCCAGGCGATCAAGGATGTCGGCGCGGGGCGGTCACTGCTGGACAACCGCGCCGCGGCTGCCTTGATGGCCAAATTGCGTGGCGCAGCTGAACATTCCGACCCCTTGGCGAAACTCAGCGACCAGGAGCGGGTGCTGCTGGATCTGCTCGGGGAAGGCCTGACCAACAAACAGATCGCCGCCAGGATGTTCCTCGCCGAGAAGACGGTCAAGAACTACGTTTCACGCCTGTTGGCCAAGCTCGGGATGGAACGACGCACGCAGGCTGCGGTCTACATCTCCAAATTGGAAAGGTCGCACCGCGACCCCGAGATGTGAGGGCCTGTCACGACGGTCGTACCACCAGGACCGGCATACGCGCCGACTCGGCGACCGTCGAGCTGACGGATCCGAGCAGCATTCCGGCGAAGCCACCGCGCCCATGGCTGCCCAGGACCGTCAGCTGCGCGCGATCCGATTGCTCGAGCAGCTGGTGTGCGGGCCGATCCATCACCAGGACGCGTCTGATCTGAACATCGGGATACTGCTCCTGCCATCCGGCGAGGCGCTCGCCGAGCGTTTCCTCGGCTTCCCGGCGTAGGGCGTCGACCTCGCACCCGGGCAGCTCGTAGAAGCTCATGTCGCTCCATGCGTGGACGGCGACGAGATCCACTCCGCGGCGGGATGCCTCATCGAAAGCGACCGCCGTGGCGGCTTCCGATGCCGGCGAGCCGTCGATCCCGACGACCACCGGAGCCTTTGAAACCGGTTCGGACATCAGCGGATCCTCGTCATGGATGACCGCGACAGGGCACTTGGCGTGGTGCAGGAGACCCCAGCTGACCGAGCCGAGAAGACGGCGTCCGATGGCGCCAAGACCACGGCAGCCGACCACGATCATGCGGCCCTCTTTCGACAGGTCGATGAGTGTGGGCAGGACGGCGGCCGTCACCAACTCGGTGGTGATCGACAGGTCCTCGTCGGGGGTGGCCCGTTGAGCGGTTTCCACCGCTGCCGCGAGGTATTCGTGACCCCTTCGCTTGAGACTCTCGGTGACTTGGGGCGGCATGGCCACCTCCGGCCACATCCGCACGGCAGGTGATTCGACGACATGCACGACCTTCAGCGGCACCCGGTGTAACGCGGCTTCCCGCGCAGCCCAGTCGGTGGCAACCCTCGCGGCCGGCGAACCGTCCACCGCGACCAGAATGCCTTGATCGGATGTCGTTGTGGCCATTTCGCGCTCCCTCTCACCGCTTGACGTCAATCCACTTCCATGAATGTATCGCCGTAGACGGTGCTTGCTCCGGAGGCGTTCGTCACCGGTGAAATGGTCGAAAGTCCCTGGACCGAGCCCTGCCACCACGGGGACCATCGACTGATCCACGCTGAGGTCAGCCCGATTGGATGTCCAGATGGGACAACGCTCCGAGGACTTTGCGTTGCGGATGCCTGGTGCGTGTCGACAGGCAGAGTTGCTCGATGGCGGCGTCGTGGTGATCCGTGATTTGACGCCTTCGGACGCCGAACAGGTCATGGGCCTGTACGAGAGCTTGGACGCCGATGAACGCTACCTTCGGTTCTTCACCATGAATCCGAGGGATCTGCCCGTTTGGGCAAGCGCGGTGACCGATGGTTCCGATACGCAGTGCGCCATCGGTTGTTTCGAATCCGATCGCCTGCTCGGCGTCGCGAACTACGTCGTGTCGAAGGCATCGAACGAAGCCGAGATGGCGGTCACCGTGGCGCACGGCCACCACATGCGCGGCGTGGGGACGCTACTTCTCCACCGGTTGGGCACGATCGCCAAGGCCAGCGGTCTGCAGTTTCTCGTCGCGCAGGTGCTGACCGTGAACAGCCCGATGCTGGAAGTCCTGTCTGAATCCGGCTGGCCCTTTGAGCGGGAGCGAGACGGTACGGTCGTCACCTTCAGAGTCGATCTGTCCGAAATCCGTTGACTTCGAACGCTTACGCCAGTGGTGACCCATCGAGTCGGGCGGCGACCTCGGATACGGCTCGGCGCGGTGTGGGCGGCAGCGGATCGGCACCGAGAAGGCCCCACCCGATCCGTACCAGCATCTGCGGGTGCAGGTCACCACCGAAAACCTCCGCTCGGACAGCAGCGCGAGTCTCTGCCACCTCCAAGGGCTCCGTCATGGGACAACTCGACAGTCCCAGCACGGTGGCCGTGAGGAGGACCACGCTGGCCGCCTCGCCGGCGCGTAGTCGTGACAGGTCGCTGTCGTCGTCTGTGCCGAGAGCGAGAACCACGGCATTGTCGGTCTCCGCCTCGGAGCCCTCCGGTTGGGACAGAGTCGCGCCCGCGAACGTCCGCGCCGAGACGCTGCCGTCGGCTTTGGGTGTGCTGCGCGCCGGCACTCCCGCCGTTGCCGCGTATTTGCCGCTCCATGTGGCGAGTTCGGCGGCATAGCCGTGGTCGGCGGCATGGCGTCGAGCCGCCTCGCTCACGAGGCGCCTCAGCGTGGAAAGATCGTCGACCTGGCGCGCGGTCGCCCCGGCGGCGGCCGCCCGGGTCGCGATCAATGCGAGATCCGCCGGTGCGACCTTCGATGAGCCGTACCGGCGGCGGTCGGTCCGCCGTCGCGGAATGGCCGCGGCGAGCGCGATGTCGGCGTCCCTGGGGTCGTGCCGACGAAGTTCCAGGGCCGCCAAGTGATTCGGGTCGTCCGGGTTGGGAAATCGGTGCACCTCGGCGCGCCAGCCCAGGGCGGCGAAGCCGATCTGACAGTGGTTCAGCGAGGCACCGCAGCTGAGCATGAGGTCCCGGGCATCGGGGTCGGTGTGGGGCAGATGCAGACGGCGGTCGGCGTAGAGGTGGACGCTGCGCTCGCCGGCCCGCCATCGCCACGGCTGGGTGTTGTGCACCGACGGTGCCTTCACGGCCAACATCAGTGCGGCGCGGATGGTTTCGGCGTTGGGATGGTGTGCGTTCATGCCTATGCGGCCCGGCGTGATTCGGTGCTGCGATGCTCATGAGTGACGTCGTGTGCCCTCGACGGGGGGCGCCAACCGACGTATGTCAGATACAGGCCGATGACGCCCAGCACGACGACCACGCTCCGCCATACCCAGGCGGCGTCGATCGTCCGGTTCGCCAACTCGGCGAAGGTCTCCGGGAACGCGAGCAGCAAGACGCCCCGGGCGACCAGCATCCAGCCCAGGACAGAGACGATGACCGCGGCGGGGCCGCGCCACGTCTGGTGCGTGGCGACGATCGCGATCCCCCCGAGGAGTATGAAAGCTCCCATCACCCAAGGCCATACGGCGGTCTCGGTGAACTCGGTCAGCAGGATCCGCATGTCCGGCGTGCGAAACAGGACGACCACCGCGACGATCGTCAGGTACGGGCCCAGGATACGTGCAACAGTTCTCGTGCGGTGGTCGACGGTCAAGATGCTCATCATGTCCTCCAACTTGATCGGAATACGTAGGGTCACAGGGTCGCGGCGGCCCCGTCGAGGGTGCCTACGACCTCGTTGAGAGGGCGGCGCGGTGTCGACAGCAGCGGGTCGGCACCGACCGGCGCCCAACCGATTCGGAACATCATCTGCGGATACTCGCGACCGTCGAACACCTCCTCCCTGAGCGCTTGGCGGGTTTCAGGAACCTCGAGAGGCTCGGATACCGGGCAGGTGGCCAGGCCCATGGAGGTGGCGGTCAACAGCAGCAGGCTCGACGCCTCACCTGCCCGCAACCGGGAAAGGTCGTCGTCGGCCACGGATCCCAGTGCCAACAGGATCGCGTGGTCCTCGGGCCCGGAGGCGCCCTGCGGTTGCGCCAGCGTCCCGCCGGGAAAGAGTCGGCCCGGGAGGGGGGCCGTGGGGTCGGATTCCGGAATGCTGCGCGCCGGTACACCCGACGTCGCGGCGTGCCTTCCGCTCCAAGCCGCGAGTTCGGCCAGATACGCATCGTCGTGAATGTGCTGCCACACGGCTTGCGCCACAATTGCCCTGATGTCCAAGGACATCTCGACCCGTCGCATCAGGATCCCCGTCCTGGCGAGCCTTGCGCCGATCTTGGCGATGTCGGCCATCGACACAGGCCAGGGGCTGAAGTGGCGGCGGTCGGTCCGGCGCTGGGGAATGGCGGCCGCCAGGGCGATGTCGGCGGTGGTGGGTTCGGCGGGGCTCACTTCGAACGAGGCCAGGTGGTCGGGATCGGCGGGGTTGGGCAAGCGGTGGACCCGGGTTCGCCAACCCACGGCTGCCAGCGCCACGATGGCGTGATGCAGCGCCATCCCACAGCTGACCATCAAGTCACGCTCGTCGGCGTCCGTCTTCGCCAGGTGGCGCGACCGGTCAGCGTAGAGATGCAGACTCTCCTTGCCCACCTTCCAGAACCAGGGCTGCGAGTTGTGCACAGACGGAGCTCGCGTCGCCAACGACAACACCGTCCGTAGCGTCTCGGCATCGGGAAATTCGGCCGTCGGCGGTTCGGTGGTCCCGGAGGAAACAGTCACATGACGAAGGATGCGCCGACAGTCGCGAGAGAAACAGGGCAAGAAGTCCCCTTCTCGGGGTACTCCTGGCCCGCCGAAGGGTGCGTGTCCGGGCGGTCGCTCTGCTAGTCGGCGATCGACAGCGCGATGCCGTCGAGGATGTCGTGCTCGCTGACGATCAACTCCTCGATGCCGGCGCGTTCACGCAACGCATCGGCCAGTTCCTCGACGATGATCGCGCCGCCGCCGATGACGTCGACGCGGCCCTCGTGCATCGGGCCGAGCTTGGCCCGCTCCGCGCGCGGCATCGCGATCAGTCCCTCACACACGCCGAGCAGTTCGGCGAACGGGACCCGCGAAAGGTGAATAGCGTCGGAGTCGTAGACCGGCATCTTGTGCGCCAGCGCCGAAAGCGTCGTCATGGTTCCCGCCACGCCGACCCAGGTACGGGCCTGTTCGACCGGCACCGCCCGAGACGCCTCCTGCAGTCCTTCCCGCACCACATTTCGCGCGGCGGCGATCTCCTCGGCCGTCGGCGGATCGGAGTGCAGACAGCGTTCGGTGAGTCGGACACAGCCGATGTCGACCGAATAACCCGCGGTCAGCTCATCGGTGCCGAGCACCACTTCGGTGGAACCGCCACCCAGGTCGACGACCACGAAAGGCGCTGCGGCCGAGTCGAGTTCACCGACCGCGCCGTTGAACGACAACGCCGCCTCCTCAGTACCCGTGATCACCTCGGCGACGGCGCCGGGCACCACGGTCCCCAGCACCTCCGCCGTCATCGCAAAGAAGACGTCGCGGTTGACGGCGTCCCTGGTCGCCGAGGTCGCCACCATCCGCACGTGTTCGACCCCGTGGTGGCGCATCAGCTCGGCGTAGTCGATCAGCGCAGCCTCCGTGCGCGCCAGGGCCTCGGACGCGAATTGTCCTGTGGCGTCGACACCTTGGCCCAGGCGAACGATGCGCATCTCACGATGCACATCGGCCAGCTTGCCCTCGACGAGATCGGCGATCAGCAGGCGGATCGAGTTGGTTCCGCAGTCAATGGCGCCGACCCTACTCATGCCTCCACCTCTCGGGTTCGAGAATGCCGTCCATCGCGGGATCGTCGGCCAGCGCCGCGAGCGCCTCGTCGCCGAACGGGTTGGTGCCCGGCCCTTTTGCCAACGAGTGGGCGATCAGCACGTGCAGACATTTGACTCGATCCGGCATACCTCCGCCGGAGAATGTCGTACCCAGCGATTCGATCGCGTCACGCTCGGCGAGATACGACTCGTGCGCCTCGCGGTACGCCCGCGCCACGTCGGGGTCGTTGCGCAGTCGCTCGGTCATCTCCCGCATCATGCCCGATGATTCGAGCCTGCTGGCGGCGGCGGTCAGCGCGGGATGGGTGAGGTAGTACAACGTCGGAAACGGCGTTCCGTCAGGCAGTTTCGGTGTGGTCTTGACCACACCGGGTTCGCCGTTCGGGCAACGGTAAGCGATCTCCAGGACGCCGCGCGGTCTGCGGCCGAGCTGCCGCTCGACGGCGTCGAGATCTGCGGGGTCAACCACCGGGCGCGGGTGGGGGTGGCGGCGGCTGGGGCACATCGGGTGCGGTCGGCGGGACGCCGGGCAGCGGTCCGGGTGTGATCCCGTGCGGCTCATCGGCGATCGTGTGCCACAGCGCGGTGTACCAAGGCTGGTCGCGGTAAACGGTCGTGGGCTCATCGTCCGGTGTGCCCGGCACGGCGGCGCCGGGAGGCAGCTGCACCTGGTACGGGATCTCGCCCGGCATGACGAACCCGAGCCGCTCGCGAGCCTGCGCGGCGATGAACACCGGGTCGGCCAGTTTCACCTTCTGCTGTTCGAGGTCGGCGATCTGGGCCCGCAACTGCTGTTCGGTGGCCTTGAGTTGCTTCATCTCCGTGCGTTGGGCGAAGTAGGTGCGCACCGGCCCGGCAATCGTCAGCGTCAGCACGCACACCACGGCTGCGAGGATCGCCGCGCGCCGCGCCGCGGATCCGAACCGCTGCTCGGACTGCTGCTCGGCCGATTCGGCGATGGCCCGCCGGATGACGACGCCGGCTTCACCGGACTTGGCGGAGGCGTCGGCCGGCGCCTCGGTTGCCGGACGCGATTCGGTGACACGGGGCTCGCGACGTGCCGCGATGCCCGGACGGCCCTTCCCTGCGCCACCGGCCTTACCCGACTTCCCCGGACGGGAAGTCGGTGACCGACGCTTCGGGTCGGGCCGTTTCGCTTCGGGCACGGTCCGTTACCGGTCTATTTGGCTTCCATCGCGAACCGCGGGAAGGCGAGGTCGCCTGCGTAACGCGCGGCGTCACCGAGATTCTCCTCGATGCGCAGCAGTTGGTTGTACTTGGCGACGCGTTCACTGCGGGCCGGCGCGCCGGTCTTGATCTGGCCGCTGCCCACCGCGACCGAGAGGTCCGCGATCGTGGTGTCCTCGGTTTCGCCGCTGCGATGGCTCATCATCGTGCGGTAGCCGCTGTTGTGGGCGAGCGCTACGGCGTCGAGCGTCTCGGTCAGCGTGCCGATCTGGTTCACCTTCACCAAAAGCGCGTTCGCGGCGCCCTTTTGGATGCCGTCCTCGAGCCGCTCCGGATTGGTGACGAACAGGTCGTCGCCGACGAGCTGCACGCGGTCCCCGATCGCCGACGTCAGCGCGATCCAGCCGTCCCAGTCGTCCTCGGACAGCGGATCCTCGATCGACACCAATGGATACGTATCGAGCAAGCCCGCGTAGAACTGGCCCATCTGCTCGGCTGTGCGCACCTCGTTCTCGAACTTGTAGCCCTGCCCGTCGGCGTAGAACTCGGTCGCGGCCACGTCGAGGGCGAGCGCGACATCCGAGCCGGCCTTGAACCCGGCGGCCTCGATGGCCGACAGGATCAGATCGAGCGCCGCCTTGGTGCCCGCGACGTCGGGCGCGAATCCGCCTTCGTCACCGAGGCCGGTCGCCAGCCCCTGGGACTTGAGCACCGACTTGAGCGAGTGGTAGACCTCGGCGCCCCAGCGGAGCGCTTCCTTGAACGATGCGGCGCCGATCGGCGCGACCATGAACTCCTGCACGTCGACGCCGGTGTCGGCGTGCGCGCCGCCGTTGAGGATGTTCATCATCGGCACCGGCAGGATGTGGGCGTTCGGCCCGCCGATGTAGCGGAACAGGTCGAGGTCGGCCGCCTGGGCGGCGGCCTTGGCCACGGCCAGCGAGGCGCCCAGGATCGCATTGGCGCCGAGGCGCGACTTGTCGGGCGTGCCATCCAGGTCGAGCAGCGCCTGGTCGACAAGCCGCTGGTCGTCGGCCTGCAGACCGATGATGGCGGGACCGATCTCGTCGAGCACGGCCTCGACCGCCTTCTCGACGCCCTTGCCGCCGTAGCGCGAGCCGCCGTCGCGCAACTCCACGGCCTCGTGTTCACCGGTCGAGGCGCCCGATGGCACCGCGGCACGGGCGAAGGAACCGTCTCCCAACAGGACCTCAACCTCGACCGTCGGGTTTCCCCGGGAGTCGAGGATCTCTCGGGCTCCGACCTGATCGATTGTGGGCACTGGCGTCTCCTTGGTGTCCTCGGTGGTGGGGGCGAGTGTTCGCGTCAACCGACGAGCCTAGAGCCTCCCAGTTGGGTCGGCGTGTCTAGAGGGGGTGCCCGTCCGCGTAAGCGGTCGCCCAGTCCCGCACGGTCCGCGCGTACTGGTCGGACTGGTTGTAGGCGCGCAGCGCGTTCATCCAGCCGCGCGGCGTGGCCAGGTCCTTGCCGGTCCAGCACAGATAGCCCGCGGCAGACAGCGCGGCGTCGTCCATGTTGTCAGCGCTGACCTCGCCGTCGTTGTTGGCGTCGACGCCGTAGTGCCCCCAGGTCTCGGGGATGAACTGCATAGGGCCCATGGCGCGGGCGTGCTTGGAATCGCCGTCGTTGCTGACCGCGTCGTCGTCGAAGATCTCCAGGTTGCCGTTGGTGCCGTCGAGCCAGACACCCCGGATGGGCGGTTCCACGTCGCCGTTCGATCCGATCGCCGCGCCGCGGTAGGTGCCGTGGTGGCTTTCCACCTGGCCGATGCCCGCCAGCGTCGTCCACGCCAGCTTGCAGTCGGGGTTCTCGACCTCCGCGACCCGGGCGGCGTAGGCGTACGCCTCGAGCGCGGCGACCGGAATGCCCAGCTTGGGGGCGCGTTCGGCCGCCCACTCATGAAGTTGATCGGCAGGGCGCCCCTTGGCGTACGTGTCGATCTTGGGCACCGGGTCGCCGGGCGGCGGCGGCACGCCCTCAGGGATGGGCGTCCCCAGCTGCCAAGAGCAGCTAGAAGCCAAAAGCAGCGCCGTCGCACCCACTACAGCGACAGCACGTAGCCAACGCACCGGCGACACCAAACTCCCTCAACCAACCTCGGTCGCTGCCCATGGTCCCACGGGTTCGGGACGTCGCGGCTCAGCGTTGGGAGCGATTCGGGTGCACAAATTGTTCAGCGGCTCAGGACGCGGAATCGGCAACTTCGGCCTCGGCAGCCTCATCGGCCACCTCCGCCTCGTTGGTCTCAGCCGCGTCGTCATCGGTCTCTTCTGTTTCAATCGCGGCGCCGCCGTCGTCCGTTTCGGTCCCGTCGCTGGATGGCCAGTGCGCGCGCCACTCATCCTCGGACACGGTGCCCAACGAGGTCGCGTCGAGTTCCTCGGGCACGTCGTCCCCGCGGCGGTCGACCGCAATCGCCCGCTCCGTCCGCCGCACAATGTCCATGAACTCCAGAACCGCCGAGCGCAAAGCGTTTTCGGCGTCACTGCCCGCCGTGACCGTCACCGACGTGATCGCATCGGGTATCAGGTCACCGGGCAGACCTGCGGCACTGACCCGTTCGATCACCTTCTGCGCCAACGCCAAAGCGGGTTGAGCGGTCGGCACGTCGTCCATCGTCGAGTTGGCCCGCTTTGCCTTCTTCTCGAGTGCCTTACGCTCCTCCCACTGGGCGAGTTGTTCGTCCAGTGAGATCGGCTCGCCCGCGAGCACGGCGGGGACCCGGTTGCCCAGCTTGCGCACCAGCGCATCGGCAACGTCGTCGATGCCGAACGAATTCTGCGGTGCGTCTTCGGCGATACGGGCGTGAAAGAGCACCTGTAACAACACGTCTCCGAGTTCGTCGCGCAGCGCGTCGGCGTCGCCGCTGTGCACGGCGTCGAAGACCTCGTAGGTTTCCTCGAGCAGGTAGCGGCGAAGCGAATCGTGCGTCTGCTCGCTCTCCCACGGCCCGGAGGTGCGCAGTTTGTCCATCATCGCGACGGCATCGACGAGCCGCTCGCCGGGCGCGGCCTCCGGTGCGGAGATCACGCGATCGCCCGCGGCCAGTCGGGCCTTGACGGCGGGGTGTTCCGGATCCGAAGACAACAGCACCGGCGCGTCCTCACCGTCGTATGCCGGCCGCGCCGACGGCAATGACCACGGCACCTTGATCGGCATTTCCTCGGTGTACTGGACGTCGCCGGACAGCAGATCGATCGCGTCGATCGGGATCAGGGCCGGGCGTCGGGGGTCGACCAAAACGACGGTCATCGGGTCACACCCCCTCACGCGTTTTGATGGATCCGCTGATCTCGGTTATACCAACACCTCGTCGGACGCCGAAGTCGGCGAACCCTGCCCGGCGCTGCGGTGCGCCCCCGGACCGGCGATGGCCGCCCTGCCTGGCGGCAGGACGGCCATCGTGTCCTTGGCAGGGTGCTCAGGACTCCGGCACGAACGGATCGTCCGGGAGGACCCAGTGGCCCGGCTTCTCATCGAAGAACGGGTTGACGACCCCATTCACGTCCGGAAGCTTCTTCAGCTGCCCGGGCGGGATTCCGTAGAACGGGTTCGCGACACCGTTG
Organism: Mycobacterium sp. E136; assembly: GCF_001666865.1. Lineage (NCBI taxonomy): Bacteria > Bacillati > Actinomycetota > Actinomycetes > Mycobacteriales > Mycobacteriaceae > Mycobacterium > Mycobacterium sp. E136. The sequence goes on along the minus strand of NZ_LZJE01000010.1, from coordinate 17,172 downwards.
ATGAACGGCGAGTTCTTCAGCTGCCCCGGCGGGATGTGTCCGTTCGGGAGCCTGAAGTAGTTGTCCACCTCAGGGAACTGCACGTCGGGCAGGTCCACATCGGGAGCGTTCACCCGCGGCAGGTCCACATCGGGCACATTCACCTGCGGAACGTTCACATCGGGCACATTCACCTTCGGAACATCCACATCAGGGACATTCACCTTGGGAACGTTCACATCGGGGACGTTGACCTGCGGAACGTTCACGTCGGGAACGTTCACAGCCGGCACGTCCACATTCGGAACGTTCACAGCCGGCACGTCCACATCGGGAGCGTGCACAGCAGGAACGTTCACATTAGGAACGTCCAGGCCCGGAACCGGAGGCTGCGGGATGTCGATGTGCGGTTGTGCCTGCGCCAGGCCTGCGCCCAGGCCAAGCGCGCCGAGCCCGAGTGCACCGGTCATCGTGGTGGTTACTGCCAGTTTCTTGAAGTCCATTCGAAAACTCCTTCGCCTTGCGTCATCGCGACACACCCCGATTCCTCGGCGGCATCGTGTGATGTTCGGTTTAGGAAATTGCTTAAACCACCTGTCATAGGTGATCGACGCCCTCGGTTCGGACGACTCCCTCGGTCAACGGGCAAGCAACACCTTGACCCCCCGATGTGTATGTCGGATCGGCGCGACGGTGCGTTAACAGCGCATCTGGGTTCCGGGCCGGGTGCGACAGCCCGAAATGACACCTGACCTGGCGGTCAGCCGGCCGAAATCGGGCTCGAAATCAAGTCGACGCTGCCCTGTGGTTTCCCGTCCAACGCCAGGATCAGGTCGGCGACCATCTGCACCAACTCGAGGTCGCGGATGCGCGGTGCGCCGATGCCGTCACCGGCGCGCGGGATCGGCACCTGAACCGTCGACGTGGTCGCCCGGTAGCCGGCGCTGGGATACATCCGCTTGAGCCGCAGCTGTTGGCTATCGGCCAGCTGCACCGGGGAGAGCCGCACCGTCGACTCCGACACCGAGCTGACCTCGGTGACGCCGTAGGCCTTCAACAGCAACCGCAGACGCGCGACGGCCACCAGGCGCCGAGCGGGTTCGGGTAGCGGGCCGTACCGGTCGACGAGTTCCTCGACGACGGCGTTCACCGCCCCCTGATCAGGGGCCGCCGCCAACCTTCGGTAACCCTCCAGCCGGAGCCGGTCGCTGCCGATGTAGTCGGGCGGCAGGTGCGCGTCGACGGGCAGATCGATCCGGACGTCCTTCGGTTCCTCCGGTGCGGCAACGGTTTCCCCGTCCGCGGCGGCGCGGTAAGCCTCGACGGCTTCACCCACCAGACGCACATAGAGGTCGAACCCGACACCGGCGACGTGCCCGGACTGTTCGGCACCGAGCACGTTGCCCGCACCGCGAATCTCCAAGTCCTTCATGGCCACTGCCATGCCCGCACCGAGTTCGTTGTTCTGCGCGATGGTGGCCAGCCGGTCATAAGCGGTCTCGGTGAGCGGAACCTCCGGCGGATACAGGAAATACGCATAGCCGCGTTCCCGGCTGCGGCCGACCCGGCCCCTGAGCTGATGCAGCTGCGACAGCCCGAAAGTATCGGCGCGCTCGACGATCAACGTGTTGGCATTGGAGATGTCCAGGCCTGTCTCGACGATCGTCGTGCAGACCAGGATGTCGTATTCGCGATTCCAGAAGCCCTCGACCGTGCGCTCGAGTTGTTCCTCGGGCATCTGGCCGTGCGCGACGACCACGCGCGCCTCGGGCACCAACGCCGAAACACGTGCGGCCGCTTGGTCGATGGACCGCACCCGGTTGTGGATGTAGAACGCCTGCCCGTCGCGCAACAGTTCGCGGCGAAGCGCGGCGGCGATCTGCTTGTCATCGTGCGGCCCGACGTAGGTCAGCACCGGATAGCGCTCCTCGGGCGGCGTGAGGATGGTCGACATCTCGCGGATGCCTGCGAGGCTCATCTCCAGCGTGCGAGGGATCGGGGTGGCGCTCATGGTCAGCACATCGACGTGGGTACGCAGCGACTTGATGTGCTCCTTGTGCTCGACGCCGAAACGCTGTTCCTCGTCGACCACGATCAAGCCGAGGTCATTCCAGGTCACTCCGGTCTGCAGCAGGCGGTGCGTGCCGATCACGATGTCGACGCTGCCGTCCTTCATGCCCTCGAGCACTGCGCGCGACTCGGCCGGGTCGGTGAACCGCGACAGGCCCTTGACGGTGACGGGGAACCCCGCCATCCGTTCGGAGAAGGTCTGCAGATGTTGGTCGGCCAGCAGCGTCGTCGGCACCAGCACCGCGACCTGCTTTCCGTCCTGCACCGCCTTGAACGCCGCCCGCACCGCGATCTCGGTCTTGCCGTAGCCCACGTCGCCGCAGATCACCCGGTCCATCGGGATGGGCTTTTCCATGTCACCCTTGACCTCGGTGATCGCGGTCAGCTGGTCGACGGTCTCGGTGAAGCCGAACGCGTCCTCCATCTCGGCCTGCCACGGGCTGTCGGGTGAGAACGCATGGCCGGGCGAGGCCTGTCGTTTGGCGTACAGCGACACCAGTTCGGCCGCGATCTCGCGAACTGCGCGGCGCGCCTTGGTCTTTGTGTTCGTCCAGTCGCTGCCACCCAGCCGCGACAGCGTCGGCGACTCCCCACCGACGTAACGGGAAAGCTGGTCCAGCGAGTCCATCGGCACATAGAGCTTGTCGGTGCCGCCGCCGCGTTTGGATGACGCGTATTCCAGCACCAGGTACTCGCGGCGGGCGCCGCCGACGACGCGTTCGGTCATCTCGACGAAGCGTCCGATGCCGTGTTGGTCGTGCACCACCAGGTCACCTGCGGTGAGCGCCAGCGGGTCAACGACGTTGCGCCGCTTGGCCGCAAGCCGTTTTCCTTCGGTGGCGGTCGCGCGGTTGCCGGTGAGGTCGGTCTCGGTGATCACCACCAGCTTCGCGCCCGGAATCACGACACCGTCGTGCAGTGGGCCCTTGAGCACGCCGACGACGCCGTCCTTGAGTGAGCCGCCGGACTCTAAAAGCCCTGCGGGAACGTCGGATTCGGCGAGCTGCTCGACGACGCGCTGCGCGGTGCCAGCGCCGGGCGTGACGACGGCGGCACAACCGCCGGTCGCGACGTGGGCGCGCAGCATGGCGAAGATCTCACCGATGCTGGCTTGCGAACCCCGCGCCGACGGTGCGGGCCTGATGTCCACCTCGAAGCCGGCTTCGTCGGACAACTGGCTCAGAGTCCACCAGGGATGCCCGCCCTCGCGGGCCGCGGCGCGTGCGTCGTCGAGATCGACGAAGCCCGACGCCCCCAGCGCCTCGAGGTCGATCGGGGCTGTGCTCTTGCCACCGCCAAGCGCTGCAGCCGACCAGGACGCCTCCAGGAACTCGCGGCCCGTCTTGATCAGGTCGGCGGCCCGGGTGCGCACCTTCTCCGGATCGCAGATCAGCAGCGGCATGTCCGCCGGAAGGAGATCCGACAGCGTCGCCAACTCGGTGGGACGCAGCAACGGAAGCAACGCCTCCATCCCGTCGACGGGGATCCCCTCGGAGAGCCTGGCCAGCATGTCGGGCACGCTGCCGGGAAGCGTGTTCTCCTGCGCGGGATGCTCGCGGGCGAGTTCGACGGCCCGTGCGCGGACGTCCTCGGTCAGCAGCACTTCGCGGCACGGCACGGCGATCACCGTGTCGACGCCAATCTCCGGGATCGACCGCTGGTCGGCGACGGAGAACATCCGCATCTCGGAGACCTCGTCGCCCCAGAACTCGATGCGGACCGGATGCTCGTAGGTCGGCGGGAACAGGTCGAGGATGCCGCCGCGCACCGCGAACTCGCCGCGCTTGCCGACCATGTCGACGCGGGTGTAGGCGAGCTCGACGAGCCGTTCGATCAGCGAGTCGAACTCGGCCTCCACGCCGACCGTCAGCGTCACCGGTTCGACGTCGGCCACATCGGGCGCCATGGGTTGCAGCAACGACCGCGCGGTGGTGACCACCACCCGCAGCGGCGGCCCGAGCCGGGCGTCGTCGGGGTGGGTCAGCCTGCGCAACAACATCAGCCGCGCACCGACGGTGTCGACACCCGGTGAGAGCCGTTCGTGCGGCAGCGTCTCCCACGAGGGGAACATCGCGACGGCGTCGCCGAACACGCCGCGCAGTTCGGCGGTCAGATCGTCGGCTTCGCGCCCAGTCGCGGTGACGACGACCAACGGTGAAGCCTGCGCGATCGCAGACGCGACGAAGACCCGGGCGGCGGCCGGGCCGATGATGGCGAGATCGGCGGGCTTGTCGGCGGCACGGCGCGAGATCTCGTTCAGGGAGGGATCTCGTAGCGCCAGTTCGACAAGCCCGGCGATCGGGGTTGGGACAGACAGGGTCCCCGATGCGGTCATGATGCCTTCCATCGTAGGCAAGCGCCGAAAAGCTTGCCGCGACGAGGGTTTGCCGGATCCAGAGACGAGATCTGCGTCACTCGTCGAGCAACAGCGGATCGTTCTCCAGATGCATCAGCCCGTTCCAGCAGAGGTTGACCAGATGCGCGGCGACGACCTCTTTCTTCGGCTCACGCACGTCGAGCCACCACTGCGCGGTCATCGACACCGAGCCGACCAACGCCTGCGCGTACAGCGGCGCCATCTCCGGGTCCAGTCCCCTGCGGGAGAAATCCCCGGCCAGGATCGAGGACACCTGGTTGACGGCCTCGTTCAGCAGCGTCGAATAGGTGCTGCCGGAGGTGATCGACGCCGGGGAGTCGCGGATCAGGATGCGGAAACCGTCGGTGCGCTCGTCGACGTAGGTCAGCAGGGCGAGCGCGACGCGTTCGATGCGCAGCCTCGAGCGGTTGTTGGTCATCCGGGTCAGCGACGAGGTGATGCCGTCGAGCAACGCCGACATCTCGCGGTCGACGACCACCGCGTACAGGCCCTCTTTGCCGCCGAAGTGTTCGTAGACGACGGGTTTGGAGACGTTGGCGCGCTGCGCGATCTCCTCGATCGAGGTGCCTTCGTAGCCGCGCTCGGCGAAGAGCTTGCGCGCGACCTCGATGAGCTGGTGGCGCCGCTCGGCGCCGGTCATGCGCGCCCGCGGTGCTTTGACCTCCTTGTCGAGTGCTGCCACGGTTATCAGGTTAGATGGCCTGCGGCCGCGGTGGACTAGCATCACGAGTTGATCAATCCGTCGTGGTGTAATCGGCAGCACCTCTGATTTTGGTTCAGATAGTTCAGGTTCGAGTCCTGGCGACGGAGCAGCGAGCGAGACCGCGTCACCAGCGAGTCGCGTACGAATTGCACATCCGATAGGCAGGAGACCGGATGACGGCAGCCACCGAAACCGCGGTGGTCGTTCTAGCGGCCGGCGCGGGGACCCGGATGCGCTCCGACACCCCGAAAGTGCTGCACACGCTCGCGGGCCGCACCATGCTCGCGCACGCGCTGCGGGCCGTCGCCAAGGCCGCGCCCCAGCACGTCGTCGTGGTCGTCGGCAAGGACCGCGACCAGGTGACGCCCGAGGTGGAGCGACTGGCCGCCGAGCTGGGCCGTCCCATCGACACCGCGACGCAGGAACAGCAGCTGGGCACCGGGCACGCCGTGCAGTGCGGCCTGACGGCGCTTCCGGCCGACTTCGGCGGGACCGTGGTGGTGACCTCGGGCGACGTGCCCCTGCTCGACGCCGACACGCTGGCCGAGCTGGTCAGCACGCATACCGCCCGGCCTGCCGCGGCAACCGTGCTGACAACGGCGCTGCCCGACCCGACCGGATACGGACGTGTCCTGCGTACCTCGGACGGCGGCGAGCTGCTCGGCATCGTCGAGCAGGCCGACGCCACCCCCGAACAGCAGGCCATCACCGAGGTCAACGCAGGGGTGTACGCGTTCGACGGCGCCATACTGCGCTCCGCCCTGAGCCGTCTGAGCTCCGACAACGCCCAGCAGGAGCAGTACCTGACCGACGTCGTCTCGATCGTGCGGTCCGACGGGCACGTCGTGCTGTCCCAACATGTCGACGATTCGATGCTGGTCGCGGGCGTCAACGATCGCGTGCAGCTGGCCGAGCTGAGCGCCGAGCTGAACCGGCGCATCGTCGCCGCCCACCAGCGGGCCGGGGTGACGGTCATCGACCCCGCCACCACCTGGATCGACGTCGACGTGACCATCGGCCGCGACACCGTCGTCAAACCGGGCACCCAGCTACTCGACGGCACCCGCGTCGGCGGGCGCTGTGAGATCGGGCCGGACACCACGCTGGCCGACGTCACCGTCGGTGACGGTGCGACGGTGTGCCGTACGCACGGCAGTTCCTCGGTGATCGGGGACGGCGCGACGGTCGGACCGTTCACCTACCTGCGGCCGGGCACAGTGCTGGGCGCCGACGGCAAGCTGGGCGCCTTCGTCGAGACGAAGAACGCGACGATCGGCACCGGCACCAAGGTGCCGCACCTGACCTACGTCGGCGACGCCGACATCGGCGAACACAGCAACATCGGAGCGTCGAGCGTCTTCGTCAACTACGACGGCGAGACCAAGAGCCGCACCAAGATCGGCTCGCACGTCCGCACCGGGTCGGACACGATGTTCGTCGCACCCCTGACCATCGGCGACGGGGCCTACACCGGCGCGGGGACCGTCGTGCGCGACGACGTGCCGCCCGGCGCGCTCGCGATCTCGGCTGGTCCGCAGCGAAATATCGAGGGCTGGGTGGCGCGCAAACGACCGGGGTCGGCGTCGGCCCGCGCCGCGGAACAGGCGACCGGCCGCGACGAGGGCGAACGGCCCGACAAGGACACCGCCGAGCCACAGTGATCGCCCCCGGCCGTTCACAATCTGGCCACCCGGGCACGGGCGACGCGTCACCCTACGTAGGATTAGCCGGTATCGATCCCCGACCTTGAGGGCGCACTGTGGGCACCGAGTGGACCGACAATCGCAAAAACTTGATGTTGTTCTCGGGTCGGGCGCACCCCGAACTCGCGGAGCAGGTCGCCAAGGAGCTCGACGTACCCGTGACGGCGCAGACCGCGCGGGACTTCGCCAACGGCGAGATCTTCGTCCGGTTCGACGAATCCGTTCGCGGCTGCGACGCGTTCGTGCTGCAGAGCCATCCGGCGCCGCTGAACGAGCACCTGATGGAACAGCTGATCATGCTCGACGCGCTCAAGCGCGGCAGCGCCAAGCGGATCACCGCGATCCTGCCGTTCTATCCGTACGCACGGCAGGACAAGAAGCACCGCGGACGTGAACCGATCTCGGCGCGACTGGTCGCCGACCTGCTCAAGACGGCGGGCGCGGACCGGATCGTCACCGTTGACCTGCACACCGACCAGATCCAGGGCTTCTTCGACGGCCCAGTCGACCACATGCGCGCGCAGAAACTGCTCACCGGGTACATCGCCGAGCACTACGCCGATCACGACATGGTCGTCGTGTCGCCGGACTCCGGCCGGGTCCGCGTCGCCGAGAAGTGGGCCGACTCATTAGGAGGCGTCCCCCTCGCCTTTATCCATAAGACCCGCGACCCGCTGAAGCCCAACGAGGTGGTGTCCAACCGCGTCGTCGGCGACGTGCGGGGCAAGACCTGTGTGCTGACCGACGACATGATCGACACCGGCGGCACCATCGCCGGCGCGGTCAAACTGCTCAAACAGGACGGTGCGGGCGACGTGATCATCGCGGCGACCCACGGCGTGCTCTCCGATCCCGCGCGGGAACGGCTCGCCGATTCGGGGGCCTGCGAGGTGATCGTCACCAACACGCTGCCGATCGGCGAGGACAAGCGCTTCCCGCAGTTGACCGTGCTGTCGATCGCGCCGCTGTTGGCGAACACGATCCGCGCGGTGTTCGACAACGGTTCTGTCACAAGTCTTTTCGACGGGTCGGCATAAATGCCGGACAATGTCATCTATCACAACCCCAAGTGCTCGACCTCGCGTAAGACGCTGGATCTGCTGCGGGAGAACGGGATCGAACCCGAGATCGTCCAGTACCTGAAGACGCCGCCGACACGCGCCGAGCTGGAGAAGATGATCGCCGACGCCGGCATCGAGGTGCGGGCCGCCGTTCGCAAGAAGGAGTCGCTGTACCGCGAGCTCGGGCTGGCGGATGCATCCGACGACGAACTGCTCGACGCCATGGTCGCGAATCCGATCCTGATCGAGCGTCCGTTCGTCGTCACCTCGAAGGGCACCCGCCTGGCCCGGCCGATCGACACGGTGCGCGAAATTCTGTGACACGCCGGGGCTTTGCGCTTCTGGCCGGTGCGGTGGCGGTCATCGGCGCGACCGCCGTGTCCGCCTGTGGCACCGAACCGCCCAACTACCAGTCGGTGTGGTCGACGTCGTCGTCGCCGACGTCCACCGAAGCGTCCGGTGACCAGAAGCCGGTCCCCATCGCGACTTTCCTGGAACGGGCAGGCGTGAAGGGCCAGCCCGTCTTCCCCGAGAAGCTCACCGACCTGACGGTGTCGTATCCGACGCCCGCGGGTTGGCAGCCGTACTTCAACACGAACTTCGCACCCGGCACCAGGGTGATCGCCAAGGGCGAGACCTATCCGATCGCGATGCTGGTGGTGATGAAGCTGACCGGTGACTTCGATCCGCGGGAGGCGATCAAGCACGGGTACGTCGACGCCGAGATGTCGCAGAACTTCAAGCGCCTCAACGCGTCCATGGACGACTTCAAAGGTTTCCCGTCGGCGATGATCGAGGGCAGCTACGACCTGAACGGCGCCCGGATGCACAGCTACAACCGCATCGTGATCGCGACCGGCGCACCGCCCGCCAAGCAGCGGTATCTCATCCAGTTCACGGTGACGGGGTATGCGGACAAGGCGGTCGAAGAGGCCCCCGACATCGAGAAGATCATCGGCGGCATCAACGTCGCGATCCCCAAGCCGCCGCCGAAGTAACTCGCCCCGCGAAACTGTATTCCAGCAGCGAAAGTGCGAGTGAAGGCCTGCTGGAACACAGTTTCGCGGTTTCCTCATAAGGTGGTCGCCATGAGCGATTGGACCGCCGCGGATCTGCCCTCCTTCACCGGACGCACCGTCATCGTCACCGGGGCCAACAGCGGGCTCGGCCTCATCACGGCGCGCGAACTGGCCGGCGCCGGCGCCAAGGTCATCCTGGCCGTCCGCAACACCGCGAAAGGCGACGAAGCCGCGGCCGCGATCACCGGTGACGTCGAGGTCCGCAAGCTCGATCTGCAGGACCTCGCGTCCATCCGCACCTTCGCCGACGGCGTCGACGCGGTCGACATTCTGGTGAACAACGCCGGCATCATGGCCGTGCCGTACGCGCTGACCGTCGACGGATTCGAGAGCCAGATCGGCACCAACCACCTCGGTCACTTCGCGCTGACCAACCTTCTGCTGCCCAAGATCAGCGACCGGGTCGTGACGGTGTCGTCGATAATGCACCTGCTCGGCCGCATCAACCTCAAGGACCTCAACTGGAAGGCCCGGCCGTATCTGGCGTGGCCCGCGTACGGCCAGTCGAAGCTGGCGAACCTGCTGTTCACCAAGGAACTGCAGCGCCGGCTCACCGAGGCCGGCTCGCCGATCAAGGCGATCGCCGCCCACCCGGGCTACTCCGCGACCAACCTGCAGGCACAGACCGGCAACCCGGTCGGTACCCGCTTCTGGCTCGCGGCCAACCGGGTGTTCGCCACCGACGCCGAGTTCGGGGCCCGGCAGACGCTGTACGCGGCGGCCCAGGACCTGCCGGGCGACACCTTCGTCGGCCCCCGGTTCGGCAGCCGCGGTCCCACGGGCCCGACGCAGCTGCGCAGTCCGCTGGCCCGCGACGGCAAGACGGCGACCGCGCTGTGGGAGCTCTCCGAGCAGCTCACGGACACCAAGTTCCCGCTCTGATTTGGGCGGCAGCGGTATTTCCGGCTACCCTGACCCGTGATCACGGCGAGGGTGGCCGCGCAAGCGGAGGTCACCGTTATCGACGCGAAACTCTTGTGGTTGAGCCCTGGCCGTGCTGAGCACACGACAGGAGCACCCACATCATGGCGAAGAACGCCCCCAACAACCTGACCGCCGCGGTCCGCGTCGAGACCGGCAAGGGCGCATCGCGCCGCGCCCGCCGCAACGGCAAGGTGCCCGCCGTCCTCTACGGTCACGGCAGCGATCCGCAGCACCTTGAACTCGACGGCCACGATTTCGCCGCGGTTCTCCGTAACGCCGGCACGAACGCCGTGCTGACGCTCGACATCGACGGCAAGGAACAGCTCGCGCTGACCAAGGCCCTCGACATCCACCCGATCCGCCGCACCATCACGCACGCCGATCTGCTCGTCGTGCGCCGCGGCGAGAAGGTCGTCGTCGAGGTCAACGTCATCATCGAGGGTGAAGCGGTGCCCGGCACGCTGGTCACCCAGGACGCCAGCACGGTCGAGGTCGAGGCCGACGCGCTGTCCATTCCTCAGCAGCTGACGGTCTCGGTCGAGGGCGTCGAGGCCGGCACCCAGTTCACCGCGGGCTCGGTCGAGTTGCCGTCCGGTGTAACGCTGATCTCGGATCCGGAGATGCTGGTGGTCAACGTCGTCGAGGCGCCGTCGGCCGAGGAGCTCGAGGCCGAAGCCGGCGGCGAGACGGCCGAGGAGGAAGCCGCCGAGACCGCGGAGGAGGCCGAAGAGGGCGACTCCGCCGAAGCGGCCCCCGCCGAAGACTCCGAGTAGTCCGGCATGGCCGAACCACTTTTGGTGGTCGGCCTGGGCAACCCGGGACCGCAGTACGCCACCACGCGGCACAATCTCGGGTTCCTCGTCGCCGACATCCTCGCCGACCGGATCGGCTCGGGATTCAAGGTGCACAAGAAGTCCGGCGCCGAGGTGGTCACCGGCCGCCTCGCCGGACGGGCCGTGGTGCTGGCCAAACCGCGCACTTACATGAACGAGTCGGGTCGGCAGGTCGGGCCGCTGGCCAAGTTCTACTCGGTGCCGCCCGCCGACGTCGTGGTGATCCATGACGAGCTCGACATCGACTTCGGCCGCATCCGGCTGAAGTTCGGCGGCGGCGTGGCCGGGCACAACGGTCTGCGGTCGGTCGCTTCGGCGTTGAGCAGCAACGACTTTCAGCGCGTCCGGATCGGCATCGGGCGACCGCCCGGGCGTATGGACGGTGCGAAGTTCGTGCTGAGCACGTTCACCTCCACGGAGTGGAAGGACGTCCCGACGATCTGTGAGCAGGCCGCCGACGCCACCGAGATCCTCGTCGCCCAGGGCGTGGAGCCAGCGCAGAACATCGTGCACGCCTGGGGCTGAGCGTCAGCCTCCGGTGTGGCCGGACAGCGTGGTGATCGGCGCCCCGCCGCCGAGGCGCGCGGCAGTGAACTGCGCCGCCTGCGTGGCGAGCCCCGACTCGACGTAGAGGCTGTGCGCCGCCGCGTCGTTTCCGTTGGAGCACACCGGATCCGCGCCGTTGCACAGGTCGATGGTCTTGGCACCGTATCCGGGACTCAACGCGGTCAGCGGACCGCCGAGCAGCCGGACGGACGGGTTGCCGAACACCGCGACCGCGGCTACGTGGTCGGCGACGGCGGCAGGCATCGGCTGGGTGAACCCGAGTGTCGGCGTGTTCGCCAGCGCGATCGCGTCGATGACGGCCGCGCCCTGCGAATACCCGCCGAGCACGATTCGCGTGTCTGGGCAGGTGGTCGCCAGGTTCTGCACGAACAGGCTGGCGTCGTTGGCGCCCTCCGCTGCGCGCAGGAAGTCCCGCGTCGCCGGATAGTTCACCGCGTACACGGCGATCGACTTGTCGCCCACGAGCGGGCGCAACGCATCGACGAAGCCCTGCCCGACGCGGCCGATGCCAACCGGTTCCCCGGTGCCGCGCGCGAACACGACTTGTACATCGGGACATTCGCCGGTGGGCGCCGCGCCAGCCGTCGCCATGAGGGGTGCGCTCAGCGATGCGCCCGAGATGAGCACTGCCGCAACCATGATCATCAGCCGACGCAGCGGCAGTGTCGTCTTCATGCATGGCCAAACGCCGACTCGACGACGATGTATTCCGCGGGTGGGCCGCGGCCCCGGTCACACGCCGCGAATCCCGCTGCCGACGACCTTCACCTGTTTGTGGGGGAACCGACGCTCGGCGTGCTCTTTGGCCGGCGAGTTGGGTAGCACGTAGAGCGTCTCCTTCTTGTCCTGCAGCGGGCGCAGCACCAGGTCCATGAACGCCTTGCGGTCGTCGAGATACGGCTCGATCACATCTTCGCCTGCCGGGCACACCGCCAGGCAGTAGGCGGCCTTGTAGTTCGCTTTGAACGACAGGCTCTGCCACATCGAGGCGTTCTCGGAATCGGTCACCCGGGAGCGGAAGTCGGCACCGTCCTCGCTGTCGGCGACGGTCTGCACCCAGTCGGTGAAACCACCCATGAACTCGCGGTAGTTGTGCACCGAGCAGGCCAGGAAGTCGAAGTCGCCGTCCTTCTTGATGGCACCGACGGGACAGGCCGCGACACACAGCTTGCATTCCAGGCACGGCGAATAGCCCAGCGGCTCACCGTAACTGGAGACCGGTGCGGCGAGCAGAATGGTACCGAGCAGGATGAAGTTGCCGAACTTCGGATGAATGACGTTGCGGTGGATGCCCATCACACCCAGTCCGGCCGCGACGGCGACGGGCTTGTGCGCAATCACCCAGATGCGCCCGGGATAGCGGTCCATCTCCATCGGAAACGACATCGACGGATTGATCGCTCGATGGCCCGCATCCTGGAGTGCGCGGGTGATGCGATGGGCCGCCTCGTTCATGATCTCGCCGCTGCGGTGAAACTCCTGGTTGGCCACGCTGCGGGCCGACGAACGGACGTTGTCGCGGTTCATCCGCACCACGAGCGAGATGTAACTCCGTACGCCGGGCAGGGCGGCATCGGCGTGCTCATGTTCCGACGCCAACTCCGGGTTGTCGGCGCTGACGAATGCGACGTCGTCGGCGCCGGCTTCGAGGCACACCCGGCGCAGCCAGTCCCCGTCGACGACGCCGGGCGCCCGCCTCGGCCGGGCGCGCACCTTGCGCACCGTGGGGTGATCATCCAGGCGTCCGGCTCTCTGCACCATACTAGGTATAGTACACAATACTCAGCTGGGGCACGCCGCTGGGCCAATGCGCGCCGACGCCCGGCGATCAGAGGAACGAGTTCTGCGCGGTGAGCCCCCGCTCGGGGAACTCCCCGAGCGCGAACGTCTCGGCGTTGCCGAACCCCGAGCCGCCACCCACCGGGTCGTCGACGCGGACCAGCAGGTCACGCAGTTGATGCAGTTTGCGGGCATTCTCCGGAGTATCACAGTCGGTGACGTGGCTGCCCTCGACCTTCAGGTCGCCGACCCATTCGCCGTAAACCCAATCGTTCCAGCCGTAATAGCCGGCGGTGCCGAGGTGGAACCCGGTGGGCCCGGCCGCGGTGACCGTCAGGGGCCGGCGCGTGCCGTCGGCGTCGATCAGGGTGACGACGCCGTGAGTGAACCGCCGGTTGTCGTCGGTGAAGTGCATGTCCTGTTCGACGGAGACGAACCGGTGGGCGGTACCGTCATCGTTCTGTTGCTCGGCCTGACAACGGATTTCGAGGAAACCGTCACCGCGCTCCTCCTGGTACATGACGAACAGCGAGTACCTCGAGCCGTCGGGGCGGGTCATCGTCATCGGAAGCCAGGTCATGAACATCTGGCGGATCCTGCGACCGCCGCGCGGTAAGCCCGGGATGGGCTTGCCGACGCCCGGGCGCAGCCCCCACGAGTGGTCGCGAATCGAGATCCAGTCGGTGGGCGCGATCTCGGTGCGGTCACCCTCGACCTCCACCCAGCCCGACGCCGCGCCGATCTGGTGGTAGCGCAAGACGTTGTGGGTGACCCGATAGCCGTCGGGGCTGCGGTCGGGCCACGGGTCCTCCAACGCCGCGTCGAAGGTGCCCTCGAGTTGCACATCGAAGGCGATCGGTGCGTGCTCGGACGGATCGAGGCTGATCCGTACAGCGCGCAGCGGTTTCTCGACGCGGTAGCGAATCGGCCCCACCTCGGGGGCCGACGGATCGGACGACAGTCGTCGCCCGGCGCGCACCGTCCACTGTTCGGTACCGCGACAGACACCGGCGGCGCCGTCGAAAACCCCTCTGTTGGTGTACTTTCCGACGCCCAGCACCACCTGCAGCGAGTTGTCCCGGGCGTGGGCGATGGTCCAGATCTTCTCGGTCCACGATGGATCGGACTGACTCACGGTCGCGAACGTGTCGACGATCTGGTGCGTCAGCAGTTCGTCCTCCGGCACCAGGCCGCCGTAGTTGGTGGTCAGCAAAAGGTCACCTTTCTGCGGCCGATCCGAAGAACGTCGTCATATCGTCGCCGCGGTCATAGGCCCGCATCCACTCGTCGGCCCACTCGGGCAGGGGCTGATCGGCGGGGTCGTGATACGGGGTCTGCGACAGCGCCAGTCGCCACACCATCGTCACCAGGTGGCGCGTGGGCACCGAATGGAAGATCGTGGGTGCGCCTCCACCGTGGCTGCGGCCGAGACGCTGTTTGAGTTCGCCGGTCAGAAACGCCCCGGACAGCAGTTCGCGTGTCGACGCCCCACGGTCATCGAACGGGACGATGCGGTCGAACTCCCCGGCGATCGCATCGGCAATGCCGCCCACATGCCCCTGATGTGGCGAACGCGATACCAAGGGTTGGGCGCGACCTGCGAAGACAGGATGAGTCCGGAGCTGCGATGTTCGATCTCCTCGACGAAATGCCACATCATCAGCGATGCGACGCGCGCGTCTCCCCCACCGAACAACGAATCCCGATTGTCCAGAAGCACTTTGAACAGCGGGGTGAACGTCGCCTCGAGGTTCGCGATGTACGCCAGGTGGAACTCCACCGGCCGGCTCTCGATGAGCGCGTCGTAGGCCGCGCAGGCGTCGGCGTAACACTGTTCGAGTTCGGGGTAACGCGCGATGAGCGCGAGCATGTGCTTGCGGTGGGCGGCGGCATGCTGCGCCTCCTGCTTGAGGAACGCGTCGGCTTCGTCGGCGACGGCGGGGTTCTCGGCGAACCGGTCGGCCGCCATCCGTACCGCGCTGACGATGTAGCGCTCGAACGGCACGGCAATGAACGTGAATGCGTTGCAGAACAACCCGAAGTTGGGATTGGCCGGCTGCCATTTGAACGGAACGCCTGCGTCGAACTCCCAGCCGATCTTGCGGATCACCAGGTCGGTCACCGCTGCTGCCCTCCGCACCGGATTAACATGGAGCCCACGGATGCCTCGCTCGTGGACGCGTGTGCTGTAGCGTCAGTGTGACATTTGATGGCGTAGGTGTAAAGGGTGGCGATGTCGGATCAGGACGAGCAGTCGACGCGGCGGCGCATTCTTGCTGCGACGTTCGTGGTGCTCGCGCGCGACGGCCGGCGCCGGCTTCAACTCTCCGACGTCGCCGCCGAAGCCAGGGTCTCCCGTCCGACGGTCTATCGGCATTTCGGGTCGAAGGAGGGCCTGCTCGAGGCGTTCGGGCTCTACGAACAAGACAATTTCGATGCGGGCATCGCCGCGGCCATGGCCGGACTGGTCGGTTCGCAGCGGCTCGATGCGGCGCTACGGTTCATCGTGCAGTTCCAAAGCACCTACTCGCTGGGCTCGCTCGCCGATGTGGAACCTGAACATGTGCTGTCCCAGATGAAACGAGTGCTGCCGATCATGCACGAGCGCATCGCGCGGATCATCCCGGGCGAGGCCAGCAACGTCGCGGCGGCAGCAGTGGTGCGGATCGCGGTGTGCCACTACATGATCGGTGGCGGCACTCCCGCCGACTTCCTCGCCGAGCTGCGCCACGCCGCGGGCCTGGACGTCGGACAGACGCGTCGGGCGGTCAGCTAGCGTCCAGCCCGTCGACGATCTTGTCCGCGCGCTGCGGTATGTCACAAGTCATTCCTTTACATTGCACCGCGCTCGTGTAACCCTATTCGCATGGTCGGAATCGCTCTCGTCAAGCGCGATCTGTCCGCCGCCCGCGTGCGACTGCGCGACTGGTTCGCGCAGCGGTCCTCCGGTGACGTCGAGGTGTCGGAGCTGCGCACGGCCAACCGGGCCGCGGGGTGGTCCAGCGAGTCGCTGGTTTTCGCGGTCACCGCCGACGGAGCGTCGACCGAGTACGTGATCCGCATTCCGCCGGCCGGTGGCGGGATCTTTCCGGAGTACGACCTCCAGGCGCAGGCGCGCACGCAGGAACTGCTGCACACCCACGGTGTCGCGACTCCGTCACCGCTGCTCTACGAACCCGATCCGTCCTGGATCGGCTCGAAGTTCCTTGTGATGCCGCGCATTGTCGGCCACACCCCATCGGACACCTCCTACGCCACGCGTGGTTGGCTCCACGACGCGGGCCCTGCGGTACAGCGCCGCGCCCACGACTCGTTCGTCGAGACGCTCGCTCGGCTGCACAGCGTTCCGGTCGAATCGGCGCCGTGGCTGGCGCGGCCCGGCGGGGTGGGCGTGGCCGCCGAGCTGGACTGGTGGCGCGAATACGCCCGCTGGGGCACCGAAGACCAGCTCCCCGACGTGATGGTCGAGGCATTCGACTGGCTGACGAACCGTTTGCCTTCTCCGACAACGGATTTGAGTATCTGTTGGGGCGACGCACGACTGTCGAATGCCATTTTCGACGACGACGGTGAACTCGTCGGGGCCCTGGACTGGGAGCAGGCCTGCATCTGCCCCGCCGAAGCCGACATCGCCTGGTGGTTGGCGACCCGCAAGCAGATGCTCGAGGTCAATGGGCTCGACCTCGACCCCGAACTTGCGGGGTTCGACAGCCGCGCCTCGGTGGTCGAGCGCTATGAGGAGATGCTGGGTCGGCCACTGCAGGATCTCGACTGGTACGAGATCTTCGCGATGGTCCGCATGGGCTGCTGCATATTGCGGATGCAGGCGTTGTTACGCGTGACGGGGCAATCGGACCACTTCCTCACCCGGGCACCGATACTGCCCGCATGGACGACGGTCGCGATCCGCGGCTAGCTTCCCGTGCGGCGGGCGTAGGCGCGCAGGGCGAACGGCGCAAACAGGGCGGTCAGCACCAGCGACCAGATGACGGTCGCCAGCACCGGATGGTGCAGCGGAAGCTGCGCGCTTTCCGGCGCGGGGCCGCCGTTGCCCCACAATTGACGCATCGCCTGAGCGAGCGACGACACCGGATTCC
>NZ_LZJE01000009.1:0-630 GCF_001666865.1 Mycobacterium sp. E136 | reverse complement strand
TTCGCAAGAGACGTCAGCGTTCTGCTCAGCTCTTCCCACGCTCGAGCCTTGGGTTCCCATGCCTCGCGCGACAGTCTGCTCACTTCGCGGATGCGCCAAGGCGTGCGAAAACACGTTCTGTAGAAGGCCCAATGCGCTTCGAGCATCTCCTGCGGGTCCGGACCGAGCGCCGTCGCGCCGAGCCCTGCCGACTCGACGAAGCCCACCAGGTTAGGGGGGACGGCCATGTGCACTTCGTGCCCGCGGTGCAGCAGTTCACGGCCAACGGCAACGCAGGGCTCCACATCGCCACGACTTCCGTAGCTTGCCAGCACAAATCTCAGGGATCTGGCCATCCACTGCCCCCCTTCAAGTTGCGTGGACCAGAGAGTACATCGGGGTCGGCGGAGTCCCACGGCGACTACTGCTGGGGCGAGCCGGCCACTCCGGTGCCGCTGGCGGTGGCATGGCGTGGCCGGTCGAATTGGAACCGCGGCAGCCGTCGGCGCCATTGCGCCTCAGCAACAACAGTGAAAGGCTCCGCAAAAAAATGAGAGGGTAGGACGCGATGAAGCTTTTAATGGCCTGCTATGGGACGCGTGGTGACGTGGAACCCTGCGCCGCGGTTGGCCGTGAACTGCTGCACCGCGG
>NZ_LZJE01000008.1:0-13138 GCF_001666865.1 Mycobacterium sp. E136 | reverse complement strand
CACCGATCTCGGCAAGCGTGAGCTTGGTGACTTCCTTCTTCTTGGCGGCCATGATGCCCTTGAAGGACGGGAAGCGCGGCTCGTTGATCTTCTCGTTGACGCTGACCACCGCGGGCAGCGACGCCTCGACGGAGAACACGCCGTCGTCGGTCTCGCGCTCCCCGGTGACCTTGCCGTTCTCGACCGTCACCTTGCGCAGATGCGTCAGCTGCGGCAGGCCCAGGTACTCGGCGATGATCGCCGGAACCGCGCCGCCGGTGCCGTCGGTGGCCTCGTTGCCGGCGATGACGAGCTCAGTGCCCTCGATGGTGCCCAGCGCACGCGCCAGGGCCCAACCGGTCTGGACCATGTCCGAGCCGTGCATGCCCTCGTCGACGAGGTGTACGGCCTTGTCCGCGCCCATCGACAGCGCCTTACGGATCGCCTCCGTGGCGCGCTCGGGGCCGGCCGTGAGCACCGTCACAGTGCTCTCGCCGCCTTCCTTCTCCTTGATGAGCAGCGCTTCCCGTCCTTCAAGGGCATCATGGCCGCCAAGAAGAAGGAAGTCACCAAGCTCACGCTTGCCGAGATCGGTGTGGAGGCCGACGAAGTCGGTCTCGCCAACGCCGGTTCCAAGGTGCTGTCCTCGACGCCGAAGCCGCCGAAGACCGCCGGCGAGAAGGTCACCGACGAGGGTGACGGCGGCACCAAGATCGCCGAGTACCTGGTCGCCCAGAAGATCATCTAGGGCCGAACACCGAGACTGCGAAACAAGAGACGAGAGAAGAACTCATGGCTGAAGTACTCGTGCTCGTTGAGCACGCCGAAGGTGCGCTGAAGAAGGTCACCTCGGAGTTGATCACCGCGGCTCGCAAGCTTGGCGAGCCCTCGGCCGTCGTCATCGGCGCGCCGGGAACCGCAGAACCGCTCGTCGACGGCCTCAAGGCCGCCGGCGCCGCCAAGATCTACGTCGCCGAGTCCGACGACGCGGAGAACTACCTGATCACCCCGCAGGTCGACGTGCTGGCCTCGCTGGTGGAGTCCGCATCGCCCGCGGGCGTCCTGCTGTCGTCGAACGCCGACGGCAAGGAGATCGCCGGTCGCCTGGCGGCGCGCATCGGGTCCGGTGTGCTCTCCGACGTCGTCGACGTCAAAGACGGTGGGGTGGGCGTGCACTCGATCTTCGGTGGCGCGTTCACCGTCGAGGCCGAGTCCACCGGTGACGTCCCGGTCATCACCCTGCGTGCGGGTTCGGTCGACGCCGAACCGGCCGACGGTGCGGGCGAGGTCGTCAACGTCGAGGTGCCTGCCCAGGCCGAGAATGCGACGAAGATCACCAAGCGCGAGCCCGCCGTCGCCGGCGATCGCCCGGAGCTCACCGAGGCCACCGTGGTCGTCTCGGGTGGCCGCGGTGTCGGCAGCGCCGAGAACTTCACGGTGGTCGAGGAGCTGGCGGACTCGCTCGGTGGCGCCGTCGGTGCGTCCCGTGCCGCCGTCGACTCCGGCTACTACCCGGGCCAGTTCCAGGTCGGCCAGACCGGTAAGACGGTGTCACCGCAGCTGTACATCGCACTGGGCATCTCCGGTGCGATCCAGCACCGCGCCGGCATGCAGACGTCGAAGACGATCATCGCGGTGAACAAGGACGAGGAGGCTCCGATCTTCGAGATCGCCGACCTCGGCATCGTCGGCGACCTGTTCAAGGTCGCGCCGCAGCTGACCGAGGCGGTCAAGGCTCGCAAGGGCTGATCGTCGGTTTTCCGCGGAGCCCCGGTGCCTGGCGCACCGGGGCTTCGTGCTTTTCGGCCGCGGTGAGACTACGGATTCTCAAGGGTGCACTCGAGGCGCCGCCGGGCGCACGCTTGTGTACGTAAACGTCGAGTAGAAGCGCGACAAAGCGTGCGCTCGGCGTTCGGAAAGGGTGCCCGAGATGAAGATCACGGTGATCGGCTCGACCGGCCTTATCGGCTCGAATCTGGTGTCGCTGCTCGGCGGGGAAGGCCATTCGGTGGTCGGGGCGGCCCGGTCCACGGGCGTGGACGTGCTGAGCGGCGACGGGGTGGCCGACGCGATCGCCGGCGCTGACGTGGTGATCGACGTGACGAATTCGCCGTCGTTCGAGGACGGGCCGGTGATGGACTTCTTCACCACGTCGACGACGAACCTGGTGACCGCGGCCAAGGCTGCGGGGGTGGGGCATTACGTGGCGCTGTCCATCGTCGGCGCCGACGATCTGCCCGAAAGCGGATATCTGCGTGCGAAAGTCGCGCAGGAGACGATCATTCGCGACTCCGGGATGCCGTACAGCATCGTGCGCGCGACGCAGTTCCACGAGTTCGCCGAGGCGATCACCGACTCGCTGAACGTCGACGGCGAGGTCCGCGCACCCGATGCGCTGATCCAGCCGATCGCGGCCCAGGAGGTCGCCGCCGAGGTGGCCGAGGTGGCGGTCGGGAAGCCGCGCAACGGCCACATCGACGTCGGCGGGCCCGACAAGATCCCGTTCGCCGACCTCGCCCGCGCGGTGCTGGCCAAGCGCGGCGACGACCGGCGCGTCGTGGTCACCGGCGAGGCGACCTACTTCGGCACCCCGCTCGCCGAGGGCAGCCTGGTGACCGGCGACGACGCCGTCATCGCCGCCACGCGCTTCACCGACTGGCTGGCCCGGCGATGACCGCCGCCGCGCCGGAGAGCGACCTCGAGCGGGTCGTCCGCGAGCGGCACTGTACGCGAAAGTTCCTGCCCGACAAGCCCGTACCGCGTGAACTCCTTGACGAGGCACTGGAGTTGGCGATGCGGGCGCCGTCGAACTCCAACATCCAGCCGTGGCGGCTGTTCCTGGCCACCGGCGCGCGCCGCGACCGCCTCGCCGAGGCGCTGACGGAACGCGCGTCGGGTGGCTTTCCGCCGACGATGGGAATCCCGGAGAGCTTCGCCCCGCTGCGGCAGCAGCTGGGCGCGCTGGTGTACGGCGCGATGGGCGTGGACCGCCACGATGCCGAGGGACGCCGCCTCGCCCAGCTGCGCAACTTCGAGTTCTTCGGCGCCCCGGTGGCCGGCGCGGTGTGTATGCACCGCGATCTCGGCCACGCCGACAGCCTCGCGGTCGGGATGTTCCTGCAGACGCTCGTCCTCGCGCTGACCGAACGCGGCCTCGACACCTGCGTGCAGGTTTCGGTTGCCTACTTCCCGGACGTGCTGCGCGAACAACTCGACATCCCCGACGAGTTGCAGGTGCTGTGCGGCATCGCGATCGGATACGCCGACCCAGAATTCCCGGCCAACCGCGTGCGCACGCCGCGCAACGCCGTCGAGAACAACGTCGCGATCCTTGACCGCTGAGGCGGGCCGCGGCCGGGTCCAATTCGTCACCCGGCGCTCACCGACACGTCACGCGCCCGATGCCGCCCGGAGATGCGGCTGGGCGACCGTGCAGCCATGAGCACCGCTTCTGTACTCATCGCCCCCGACGAAATCCGCGGCGGGTCCACCCCCGCGCCGCGCTACACCCTGCTGCTCACGACCGATGCCGCGCACATCGAGGATGCGCAACGGCTGCGCCACGAGGTGTTCACCGCCGAACCCGGCTTCGCGCTGCGCGGTACGAATGACGGTCTGGACGCCGACCGCTTCGACGAGCACTGCGATCACCTCCTGGTTCGCGAGGACGTCACCGGCGAGCTCGTCGGCTGCTATCGCATGCTGCCGCCGACGGGTGCCCTGTCTGCCGGAAGCCTCTACAGCGCAACCGAATTCGACGTATGTGCGCTCGCTCCGTTGCGGCCGGGCCTGGTTGAGATGGGTCGTGCCGTGGTGCGGCCCGACCACCGCAACGGGGCCGTCGTCCTGCTGATGTGGGCCGGGATCCTGGCCTACCTCGACCGCTGCGGCTACGACTACGTGACCGGTTGTGTGTCGGTGCCCGTCTGCGGCCCCGACGGTCAGCCACCGGGCACACAGATCCGCGGCGTGCGCGACTTCGTCCGTCACCGTCACGCCGCCCCGGCCCGCTATACCGTGCACCCCTACCGGCCGGTGACCGTCGACGGCAGGGGCCTCGACGAGATCGCTCCGCCCGATCGGATCGTCGTGCCCCCGTTGATGCGCGGCTACCTGCGGCTCGGCGCGCAGGTGTGCGGCGAACCCGCACACGACCCCGACTTCGGGGTGGGCGACTTTCCGGCGCTGCTCGACAAGCGCCGAGCGGACACGCGCTACCTGAGCAGGCTGAGGGCGGTCGACGCGGCCGCCGGGATCGCGTCGTGACGGTCCAGGAGAGCTGGGTGCCGCGGGGGGAGTGTGGCGCAGGCTGCCTCAGCGACACCGCGCGGCAGGGCGGACGGCGGGCGATCGTCGCGTGCCGGGCCGCGCTGCGGATCACCTCGGCCGCCTCGCTCCTGTTGCTGACGCCGCTGCTGGCCGTCCCGGCGCCGGGCAGATCTCGACTGCAACGCGGCTACTGCCGGCTGTTGCTGGCCTGCCTGGGCGTGCGGACCAGGGTGTCCGGCGGTCCGATCCGCAACCTGCGCGGTGTTCTGGTGGTCAGCGGGCATGTCTCCTGGGTGGACGTTTTCGCGATCGGCTCGGTGCTGCCGGGGCGGTTCGTCGCCAAGTCCGAACTCGTCGGCTGGCCCGGACTGGGGCTGCTGGCCCGGCTGCTGAAGGTCATCCCGATCGAGCGGGCGAACCTGCGGCGGCTGCCCGACGTGGTCGGGGCCGTCAGCCGTGGGCTGCGGGCCGGGCACACCGTCGTCGCATTTCCCGAGGGCACCACCTACTGCGGGCTGGCGTACGGCCGCTTCCGGCCGGCGATGTTCCAGGCGGCCATCGACGCGGGGAGGCCGGTGCAGCCGCTGCGGCTGAGCTACCACGACGCCGACGGCGCCGCCTCCACCGTCGCCGCTTATGTGGGCGACGACACGCTGCTCGCGTCGATCCGGCGACTGATCACCGCGAAACGCACGGTCGTGCGGGTGCACGTGGGGTCGTTGCAGCTCCCGGGAACCGACCGCAGGGATCTGGCGATGCGCTGCGAGGCAGCGGTGCGCGGCGATCCGACGCGACGCTCGCACGGTCACGCGCTCGTGGCCTGAGCGAATCGGGGGAGCCCCGGCCCGACGGCTATTCTGGACTGGTTATGACCTCGGATCAGCCGGTCTACCTCGATCACGCCGCCACCACCCCGATGCACCCCGCTGCCATCGAGGCGATGACGGCCGCGCTGGCGACGGTCGGCAACGCGTCGTCGTTGCACGGCACCGGCCGCACGGCCCGGCGGCGTATGGAGGAGTCCCGCGAGACGCTGGCCCACCTGCTGGGCGCCCGCCCGTCGGAGCTGATCTTCACCGCCGGGGGCACCGAAAGCGACAACCTCGCGGTCAAGGGCATCTACTGGGCCCGCCGCGACGCCGATCCGCGCCGCAGGCGCATCGTCACCACGCCGGTCGAACACCACGCCGTGCTCGACTCGGTCGAATGGCTGGTCGAGCACGAGGGCGCCGAGGTGACCTGGCTGCCCGTCGAGCGGGACGGTTCGGTGACGCCGGCGGCGCTGCGGGCCGCGCTGCAGGACCACGACGACGTGGCCGTGGTGTCAGTGATGTGGGCCAACAACGAGGTCGGAACGATCATGCCGATCGCCGAACTCGCGGCCGTCGCCGCGGAGTTCGACGTGCCCATGCACAGCGACGCCGTACAGGCCGTCGGCCACATCCCGGTCGATTTCGCGGCGAGCGGACTGTCGGCGATGAGCGTCGCGGCGCACAAGTTCGGCGGGCCCACCGGTATCGGCGCCCTGCTGCTGCGCCGGGACACGGCCTGTGTGCCGCTGCTGCACGGCGGCGGCCAGGAGCGCGATGTCCGTTCCGGCACACCATATGTGGCGGGTGCGGTCGCAATGGCCGCGGCGGCCAAGGTCGCGGTCGACGGTCTGGAGGCCAACGGTGCGCGGGTGTCGGCGCTTCGCGACCGCCTGATCGAGAGCGTGTTGGCCGTCATCGACGACGTCGAGGTCAACGGGGCTAAGGGTGCCGCGCGGCTGCCCGGTAACTGCCACTTCACTTTTCGCGGCTGCGAGGGTGACTCGCTGCTGATGCTGTTGGACGCCAAGGGCATCGAGTGTTCGACGGGGTCTGCCTGTACCGCCGGCGTTGCGCAGCCCTCACATGTGCTGATCGCGATGGGTGCGGACCCGGCCAGTGCGCGCGGTTCGCTGCGTCTTTCGTTGGGGCACACCAGCAGTGAGGCTGACGTAGACGCCGCACTGGCGGTGCTGCCGGCCGCGGTCGAGCGGGCGCGGCAGGCCGCGCTTGCAAGTTCGGGAGTGGTCGAGTAGTGCGGGTACTGGTTGCCATGAGCGGCGGCGTGGACTCCTCGGTCGCCGCCGCCAGGATGGTCGACGCAGGCCATGACGTGGTCGGTGTGCACCTGGCGCTGTCGCCCTCTCCCGGCACCCTGCGCACGGGATCGCGCGGCTGTTGTTCGAAGGAGGACGCCGGCGATGCGCGCCGGGTCGCCGACATCCTCGACATCCCGTTCTACGTATGGGATTTCGCGGACCGGTTCAAAGAAGACGTGATCGATGACTTCGTGTCGTCGTACGCCCGTGGCGAGACTCCGAACCCGTGCGTGCGGTGCAACGAGCGGATCAAGTTCTCCGCGTTGGCCGCCCGCGCGCTGGCGCTGGGTTTCGACGCTGTCGCCACCGGACACTATGCGCGGCTGTCCGACGGGCGGCTGCGCCGCGCGGTCGACGCCGCCAAGGACCAGTCGTACGTGCTCGCGGTGCTGACCGCAGAACAGCTGCGGCACGCGGTGTTCCCGGTGGGTGACACGCCGAAGCCGCAGATCCGCGAGGAGGCCGCACGCCGCGGGCTCGCGGTCGCCGACAAGCCCGACAGCCACGACATTTGCTTCATTCCCTCCGGCGACACCCAGGCGTTCCTCGGCGCGCGGATCGGGGTGCGGCGGGGGTCGGTCGTCGACGCCGCGGGCACGGTGCTCGCCGAACACGATGGGGTGCACGCGTTCACCGTCGGTCAGCGCAAGGGCCTGGGCATCGCCGGGCCCGGCCCGGACGGCCGGCCGCGCTACGTGACCGAGATCGATCCGGACACGGCGACGGTGCGGGTCGGCGCCGCCGACGACCTCGACGTGTGGACGTTGACCGGTGAGCGGCCGACCTTCACATCCGGTGTCGCGCCGGACGGTCCAATCGAATGCCAGGTGCAGGTGCGCGCACACGGCGGGATCGAGGAGGGCGTGGCCGAACTCCGCGACGGCCGCCTCGTGGTCGACCTGCGCACCCCGCTGCGCGGGGTGGCTCCGGGTCAGACGATGGTGTTGTACCGCCCCGACCCCGCGGGCGACGAGGTGCTGGGAAGCGCGACGATCACCCGATAGCTATCCGGGTACGTTGGCCAGGATGTTGGTGATGACGATCTCGGGCACCGAGTCGGGGAACCGGCATGCGGTCACCTCCACCAGCACGACCGACTTGACGCGGTAATCGCGACCGCAGGCACTGGCGGGCCGCGTCTGCAAGGTGTCGGCACCGACGGCCCATTCGCCGACGAACATGGGTCCCAAAGGCGTTGCGCTGCAGCCGTCGACGAGGGCGACGAGGGAGTCGAACGCGCGCCGCGCGGTCGCGGCATCGCGATACGCCGCCGCACCCTCGGAGATCAAGCCGCCCTCGGGCGGATGCTGGAACGTCGTCTTGTGGAACTCCTCGACGTCGGGTCCGAAGGTCTGAGTCTCGGCGAAGATCCATTGGCACTGCAGGGGAGTGGTCTCGGTGAGCGGATCGATGTCGACCGGGATCTTGCCGTCCATCGTCGGGATGATCGTGAGATCCTCACCGGCGCCGGTGATCGCGCGCATCTGCGACTGATCGAGCATGATCGACTCGACGTCGATCGGGGACAGCGACTCGTCGTCGATCCCGGGTATCGCCCGCATCGCGTGACCGTCGACGAGGTGGGTGCACCCCGACGTGATCGCGACCGCCGCGCACCACACCGCTGCCGACCGTAGCGCTGCGGGCATGGTGTGTCCTTCCCAACCCTTCCGGACCGAGACTAGCCCGATCGAATACTGTCAAACGAGTGAGTGCTTTCGCCGCCGCCACCGGCATCGGATCCTGGCCCGGCACGTCGGCACGGGATGCGGCCGAGATCATCGTCGGCGAACTGCACGCCCTGCCGCATCTGGCCGAGCTGCCCGGCCGCGGCGTCGGTGCCGACATGATCGGCCGGACGGGGGCACTGTTGGTCGACATCAGCATGGACACCGTCCCCCGCGGCTATCGCATCGCCGCGGGCCGCACCGCGGTCCTCCGGCGGGCCAGGAGCCTGCTGGAGGAAGACCTCGACGCGCTCGAAGAGGCTTGGGAGAAGGCGGGTTTGCGCGGTGCGGGCCGCACCGTCAAGGTTCAGGCGCCCGGGCCGATCACACTGGCGGCACAGTTGGAGCTGGGCAACGGCCACCGCGCGCTCACCGATCTGGGTGCGGTGCGTGACCTGACCACATCGCTGGCCGAAGGGGTCGCGCAGCATCGGGCGCACGTCGCGCGACGGCTGGACGCCGCGGTGGTGGTGCAGTTCGACGAACCGCTGCTGTCCGCGGCACTGGAGGGCCGGCTGACCGGCGTGACCAGCCTGACGCCGGTGCACCCCGTCGACGAATCGGTGGCCATCAGTTTGCTCGACGAATGCGTCGCCGCGGTGGGCGCGCCGGTCGCCGTTCACGGATGCGCATCAGGTGTGCCGTGGAATGTGTTGCAGCGCAGTACGGTTGACGCCATATCGGTCGATGTGTCGGTGCTCGTGCCCGCCGATCTCGACCGCGTCGCTGAGTTCGTCGACTCCGGTCGCACGGTGGTGTTGGGCGTCGTGCCTTCGACCGCGCCGGAGGCCCGCCCGTCGTCGGAAGAGATCGCCAAGGCCGCCGTGTCGCTGACCGACCGACTCGGCTTCGCGCGCGCCGTGCTCACGGAGCGCATCGGCATCTCGCCGGCCTGCGGTCTGGCGGGCGCCACCGCCGAGTGGGCGCGCACCGCGATCGGATTGGTACAGAAGGCGGCCGACGCTTTCGCCGAAGACCCCGACGCGATCTAGCGCTCGCCGAATTCTGCACCAGGGCTATGGTCCGTCGAAAACAGCGACCCTGACGCAGAATTCGGCGCACTCAGAAAAAGTGCAACCAAAGGGTTGCGCTTCGTGGCGACGACGCCTACCGTCAGGCGCAACCAGGAGGTTGCATATGAGTACGGATCGAATCGAGAAGGAAGTGGTGTTGAAGGCGCCGCTCGAGCGCGTCTGGCGGGCGATCAGCGACGCCGATGAGTTCGGTCAATGGTTCGGGGTGCGCTTCGACGGGCCGTTCGTCGCCGGTACCTCGATCACCGGTGTCATGACGCCGACGGCGGTCGGCGCCGACGTCGCCCGGCAGCAGGAGCCGTATGCCGGCACGGCCGACGCATGGCACATCGAAGCGGTCGAACCGCCACGACGGCTGGCCTTTCGCTGGCATCCCTACGGGGTCGAGGAAGGTGTCGACGTCTCCGAAGAACCGACGACGCTGGTGGAGTTCACGCTCGAGCAGGTCGCCGAGGGCGTGCTCCTGCGCATCGTCGAGTCCGGCTTCGACGCGCTGCCCGCGCACCGGCGTGCCTCGGCGTTCGAGGGCAACAGCCAGGGTTGGGCCGCGCAGACCGAACTCGTGCGCAAGTACCTCGCGGTCAGCGAGGCCGTGTGAGCACAACGACGGCCGACGCGCCGTTGTCGTCGTTCTTCAACGCGCTGGGGGATCCGAACCGCCTGCGTATCGTCATCCGGCTGTGCGACGGCGGACCCTGCTCGACCAGCGAAGTCACCGAGGTGGTGGCGGTCAGCCGGCAGGCTACGACGAAACACCTCTTGGTGCTGGAGTCGGTCGGCCTGGTCAGCAGCGAGCGCAGCGGTCGCGAGCGTATCTGGCGGGTGCGGCCCGAACCCCTCGCCGACGCCGGGGAGTATCTGGAGAGACTGTCGCAGCGGTGGGACCGCGCCATCGACCGGCTGCGAGCCCACGTCGAGGAGGGCTGAGGTCCGCTTCGCGGACGATTTGCGGCGTCCGAATCGGGTGCTGCGCTTCGGGGTGCTCTCATGCAAGAATGCCTGTCAGGCGATGTCATTCGCCTTTGCCGAGAAGGGAATGGTGTTCGGATGAACCCGCGCCTCGCCGCAGGTGCCGGCGTGGTGTCCGTATTTTTCCTGCTGAGTGGATCGGGTGCGGCGGTCGCGTACGCCCACCCCGGTGACTCGCGCGGCTCCGACCGTGGACACAGCTCCGATCGGGGTGGCAGCCACGGTCGCGGGTCCAACAACGGCAAGCACGACAACGACCGCCGCGACGGCAACCGCCCCGGCGGCAGCAAACAGGGCGGCGGCCTCAACCGCCCCGGTGCGTCCCCGGAATCGCGGGTCGGTTCGGGCCGCGAAGACCTCAAGACGACATCGGGCAACCGGTTGTCCGTCGCGCCGGGCCCCGAGACGGCCGGTCGCGCCGCATCGAGCCCACAGCCGGCCGCGCGCGTGGCGTCCACCCCGCAGCCGGAGGCCCGGGTGGCGGCGGCTTCGGAGTCCGCCAACCGGTCGGCCGTAGCAGGTGTGCCGCCCGTCGTCGAAGCGCCGGTGGGCATCGCGTCGGCGGCCGGACCGGTCGCGGCGGGCGGATCCGGTGCCGCGGGTGCGCTCGCGCCCGCGTTCGAACCGCCTCAGGTGACGTTCGGCAACGGGCGCATTCCGCAGAGCCGCGGTCCCGCGCCTGAAGCCGTCGGGGAATCGCCCGCATCGGCGCCCGTGGTCCCGGCGCCCGCCCAGCCGGCTCCGATGCCTCCGGAGTCGCTGCCGCCGCTCGCACCGACTCCGTTGAGCCGGGACACCGCTCCACCCGCGGTGGTGCGCCAGTTCGTCGTCGCGCCCGGCGCCGGCACCACCGACCCCCTGTGGGGCATCGCCGGGTTGCTGCTCATCCCCGTGGCGGGCGCCGCCCTCGGGTACCGACAGGCGAAGGCGGCCCAGGCGGCCGAGCGGATCGGCCGATCCTGATCAGCTCCGCAGATCCTTGCGGAGAATCTTGCCGGACGTCGACTTCGGCACCGCATCGATGAACGCGACCTGGCGGACCTTCTTGTACGGCGCCACCTCGCCCGCCACGAAGTCGATCACCTGCTGCTCGGTGAGCTCCGCCCCGGATCGCTTGACCACGAACGCCTTCGGCACCTCTTCACCCTCTGCGTCGGGCACCCCGACGACGGCGGCGTCGGCGATGTCGGGATGGCTCAGCAGCACGGCCTCCAGTTCGGCCGGTGGGACCTGGTAGCCCTTGTACTTGATCAGCTCCTTGAGCCGGTCCACGATGTACACGCAGCCGTCGGCGTCGACCTGCGCGAGGTCGCCGGTGTGCAGCCAGCCCAGGTCGTCGATCGTTTCCCCGGTGGCCTCCTCGTTGCCGAGGTAGCCGGCCATCACGTTCGGGCCCTTGAACCACAGTTCGCCGGTTTCGCTCAAACCCTCTGTGGGCGGGTCGATCTCATCACCGGTCTCGGGGTCGACGATCTTCGACGCGGCGTTCGACACCGTCCAGCCGACCGAGCTCAGTGGCGCCACCATGTTCATCTCGTGCTGGCCGCCGTCGAACGGGGTGATGTGGCTGACCGGACTGAGTTCGCTCATGCCGTAACCCTGAACCACGCGGCACCCCAACCGTTCTGCGACGGCGTGGCCGAGATCGGCGTCCAGCGGAGCCGCACCCGACATCACGACGTTCAACGAAGACAGGTCGTATTCGTCGATCAACGGATGCTTGGCCAGCGCCACGGCGACCGGAGGCGCGATGAACGCGACCGTGCACGCGTGGTTCTGGATGTTGCCGAGGAAATCGCCGAGATCGAAGTTCGGCATGATCACCAACTTGGCCCGCGCATGCAGCGCCGCGTTGAGCAGCACGGTCATCCCGTAGATGTGGAAGAACGGCAGAACGGCGAGCACGGTGTCGTCGGCGACCATGCCGTGCAGGGGCCGGATCTGGGCGACGTTGGCCACCAGGTTGCGGTGGGTGAGCATGACGCCCTTGGGGTTTCCGGTCGTACCCGAGCTGTACGGCAGCGCGGCCAGGTGCGACGACGGTGCGAAGCTCACGTCCGGCGCCGGGTGACCGGGTCCCATCAGGTCCTCGGCGTTCGGGTGTCCATCGGCGTCCTGGCCGGCACCGTCGAGCACGACGAGTGTGTCGCCGGCGATGCCCGCCGCCGCGGCCGCCTCCTCGGCCTGTGCCAGCAGCGGGGAAACCGTCACGAGCATCTTGGCCTTGGAGTCGGTCAGCTGCTTGGCGATGTCCTTGGCGGTGAACAGCGCGTTGATGGTCGTCGCGGTCGCGCCCGCGCGCAGAATGCCATGAAATGCGACCGCGAACCCGGAACTGTTCGGCGAGAGCAGACCGACGACGTCACCGACGCCGATCCCGCGCCCGGCGAGCGCGCCCGCGAACGCGTCGATGCGCGCGATCACTTCGCGGTAGGTGGTCTCGCGGCCGGACTTCGCGTCGACGAGCGCGATCCGGTCGAGGTCTGCCTCGGCGATGTCGCCGAACAGGTAGTCGTAGACGCTGGTGGACGGAATGTCGACCTCGGGAAACGGGCTCGCGAAACTCATCGCGTCTCCGATCGATTCATGGCCTCTCGGCTGTTTGTTCAGACCTCGTCGAGGTTTCTGAGTCGAGCTGTCTGATGAGTTTCCTGGGCGCGGTCAACCGAAACGACGCGTCGATCAGCTCCCGCACCTCGTCCCAGTCGACGGTCCCGGCCGACAGGTCGAGCCCCAGCCACCCCGACGGCCCGAGATAGGCGGGGGAGAAGAACCGGGCGTCGTCCTGCAGCGCGTGCCGTTCGCTCTGGTCGACCTTGACCAGGATCGACTGCGGGTACTGGATGTAGTCGCCCTTGCGCGGCGGTTTGACGCTGCCGCTGTACATCGCGAACATCTTGGCGGCGAAAAATGCGGGCCGTCCGTGCGAGATCTTCTCGTAGGCCTCGGGAAACGACAGCGCCAGCGTCCGTACCCGTGCCAGCACCGGGTCGTCGTCGCGGAACATGATCGGGTGCGGCATGGGGTCAGGG
>NZ_LZJE01000007.1:0-1102 GCF_001666865.1 Mycobacterium sp. E136 | reverse complement strand
AACGGCACGACACTGCGTCGAGCAGAATCACCGTCACCACGGTCGATCTCAACCGCGGGTCCGTCTCCATCGCCCAGGTGAAGGCGTCTGTATTGCGCATGAATGCAGTCATCGTCGGCTCCCGCACCCACGCTACGGCTGCACGTCAGCCGCACGAAGCTCCTGCTCCCAGGAAAGGACCTAAGCCCCCGAAGGTGTCGACGAAGGTCCTGAGACGCCGAGGCGTTACGGCTTCATGAAGCCGATCTTCGTGTAGTCCGCGTCGGCCAGGCCGAAGGCCCCGTAGTTCGCCAGATTGCTTCGCACCGCGATGTTTCCGGGCGATTGGGTCAACGGCAGGCTGAACACCTCGTCGAACAGCATCTTGTCCAGCTCGTTGGCCAGCTGCCGGGCCTTCGCGGGATCCAGCTCGCCGACGGTCTGCTCGATCTTCTCGTCGATCTCCGGGCTGCTGATCTTGCCGAAGTTGCTCTCGGCTCCGGTCCGATAGATCTGGGTCAGGCTCGCGAGCGGGAAAGCGTCGCCGCTCCACGAGAACTGGGCAATGTCGAAGTTGCCGACGGTGACGTAGTCGGTGAAGAAGCCGGCCGCCGGGCGGACGTCCAGCTCGAGCTTGACGCCGATCTGGGCGAGGTTGTTCTGCGCGATCTGCCCGTACTGCCGAGTGCTCAGCGAGTCGAACAGCACGTCGCGGATCACCAGCTGACGACCGTCCTTCTCGCGAAATTGGCCGTTTTGTCGCCAGCCCAGCGCATCGAGCTCCTGCTTGGCCTTCTCCGGATCGAAGGCGACCGCGCCGCTGTTGTCCTGGTAGCCCTCCTGGCCCGCGACGAAGATGTGGTTGTTCAGCGGCACCGGATTGTCGGCGAGCCCGCGCTGGGTGACCTCGGCGATGGTCTTGCGGTCGATGCCCTTGGCGATCGCGCGGCGCAGCGCAGGGTCGGCCAAAATCGAACCGGGGGAGCCGTTGAACGTGAAGTGGTACCAGGCCAGGCCGGGCGCGCGGCGGATGCTCACGCCCTGCGTGCGCCGCGCGATCGCCAAGGGCATCGACCGCAAGACCATCGCCGAGGTCACCCAGCGCGGGCTCGCCGACAATCCG
>NZ_LZJE01000006.1:0-4944 GCF_001666865.1 Mycobacterium sp. E136 | reverse complement strand
CCCCGACCACGTCAGGTGGGGCGATACGTCGTTGCCGCCGGCGCCCATGATGCCGCTGACCTGGTCGTTAGCCAACGCGTCACCGTCGTTGAAGGTGTTCGAGGACAGCTTGAACGTCGGTAGCTTCGGGAGGAACTCGTACGGGTTGTAGTCAAACGCCATGACTCATCCTTTCGTCGATTCAGCAGTGCAGCAGGAAGTGTTCGAGAACCTGGGTACCGAACTTCAACGCGTCAACGGGTACCCGTTCGTCGACGCCGTGGAACAGCGCGGTGAAATCGAGGTCGGGCGGCAACTGCAGCGGGGCGAAGCCGAAGCAGCGAATGCCCAACTGGGCGAACGCTTTTGCGTCGGTTCCGCCGGAGAGCATGTACGGCACGATACGGGCGTCGGGGTCCACGGACAGAATCGCGCCGTTCATCGCGTCGACCAGGTCGCCGTCGAAGGTGGTCTCGTAGGACGGCAGCTCGGTCACCCACTCACGGGTCACGTTCGGCCCGATCAGCTCGTCGACCTCGCGTTCAAAGGCGGCCTGGCGTCCGGGCAGGATGCGGCAGTCCACCACCGCCTCGGCCGACGCTGGGATGACGTTGGCCTTGTAACCGGCCTTGAGCATCGTCGGGTTGGCGGTGTCGCGCAGCGTGGCCCCGACGACGCGGGCGATCGGCCCGAGCTTGGCGATCGCGCCGGCCAGGTCCGGTGAGTCGATGTCGAACGAGTAGCCGGTCTCCTCGGTGACGGCCTGCAGGAACTGGCCGACCGCGTCCGTCATGACCAGCGGGAACTCGTGGCGGCCCAGCTTGGCCACCGCCTCGGCGACCGCGGTGACCGCGTTGCTGTCGTGGATCATCGAGCCGTGACCGGCGTGGCTGCGCGCGGTCAGCTTCATCCAGTTCATGGACTTCTCGGCCGTCTCGACCAGGTAGAGGCGTCGCTCCCCGCCATCCTTGCGCGGCACGGTCAGCGAGAAACCGCCGACCTCACCGACCGCCTCGCTGACGCCGGCGAACAGGTCCGGCCGGTGCTTGACCAGCCAGTGCGACCCGAACTTGCCGCCGGCCTCCTCGTCGGACAGGAACGCAAAGATCAGGTCGCGCGGCGGGGTGATGCCCGCCCGTTTGAAGTGCCGCGCGATCGCGATCAGCATGCCGCACATGTCCTTCATGTCGACCGCGCCGCGGCCCCACACGTAGCCGTCCTCGACGGCACCCGAGAAGGGGTGCACGCTCCAGTCCGAGGCCTCGGCGGGCACGACGTCGAGGTGGCCGTGCAGCAGCAGCGACCCGCGCGAGCTGTCGGCGCCCTCGAGCCGGGCGAACACATTGCCCCGGCCCGGCGCCCCCGCCTCGACGTATTCGGTCGCGTACCCGACCCCTTCGAGCTGTTCGGCCACCCAGCGCGCGCATTCCGCCTCGCCCTTGGTGGTGGCCGGGTCGCCCGTGTTGGACGTGTCGAACCGGATGAGGGTGCTGACGAGGTCGACGACCTCCGCTTCGGCGTTGACGGGACCAGTCACAGTCACCATTCGTACCATTGACGTGCCAGGTGGGTTTGGGTCCGGCCTCGGTGATCCGATAGCCTTAGCTGCCCACAACGAGTCCGAGTGGCGGAATGGCAGACGCGCTAGCTTGAGGTGCTAGTGCCCTATTAACGGGCGTGGGGGTTCAAGTCCCCCCTCGGACACGTCCGGCGACACGACTTAAGTCGGCAGTCGCCGTGACTCGCTGAAGATGCGGGTCGTAGTCGAGGCGCAGGCCCAGGCTTGCGTATACCTGAGCGCGTTCCGCCCCGGTTGCCTCACCAAGCACTGCTGACAGCCCGCCCAATTCCTCAACCAACTCGCTGATTTGTGCGGCAGTCATGACGCGAGGTCGCTCCGCTTGCTCAAGACGGACCTTCAGCTCGTCGCGCTCGGCGGTGCGGCGGCGCAATGCAACAGTCAAATCCTCAACGGCCACACCAGACTCCACGGCGGTAACCAGAGCAGCAACCTTCGCATTCGCCTCGCTGAGCTGGCGCCGCAAGGCCGCGTAGCCAGCCCCTGCTACCGGGTCCGCGTCTTGCCCGCGTGCCAAGTCGGCCGGATCGGCCAGGGTGGCGATCCATTCGTCAAGTCGCGCAGTCACCTCATCTTCACGGAGGTAGACGGTGCGCGGGTGATCACTCAGGTCCGCGGGTACCGAACGCGACTTACCGAGCTCACAACGGTAGAGGATGCGTGTTGTTCGCTTCCCGGCGCGGGCAGCGCCCTGCATCCGCCGTCCACATGCGGCACAGAACAGCAGCCCACGCAGTGCATATGGCACTGTTGACTCTCTGCTGCAAACAAGACCGGGACCCCGCCGCGCCTGCATCCGAAGACGAACAGCCTGCGCTAGTTCGTCACGGATCAGCGCTTCATGCGTGCGGCGTTCTGGTGCGATCCAGTCGGCCTCATCACGCCACCGCATACGAGTCTCATACCCCGCAGCGACATCATCGGGGTTGACCAGAACCTCGTATTTCTCCTGCTTGCCCCAAACACGGATACCGCGGTACGCCGGGTTGTCGAGTATCGCGCGGATCGCCGAATGGGACCATCCTCGTGGGTCACGATGCCGATTCCGTGCCGGGTCGTACTGGCTCGGTGACGGTACACCATCGTCGGTGAGCCGTTGCGCGATATAGCGCAGGCCCGCTCCGTCGGCGTACATGCGGTAGATCCGCTCGACGACCGAAGATGTCGCGGGGTCGGGTTCGAGGCGGTGAAGCCGCTGCCCAAGATTGGCCTTGGCAGGGTTTGGATGCGGGCCGGCATCGACGAGCCGGTAACCGTAGGGTGGTCGACCACCGAGATATCTGGCGGTGTCGTGCGCGAGTGCTGACATCGCCGTACGGACGCGCATCTGGATTCGAGCGCGCTCTCCCTTGCTCATGCCGCCGAACAGAGTCATCACCAGGTCGTGTGCCTCGGAGCCGGGATCGACCGCTCCGCCGACCTCGGGTACCCACAGGCCAACTCCGTAGTGCGTGAGGACAGGGAAGGTGAGCGCGAACTGCGGCCCGTAGAACGCACGGGCGGGTTCCCCAATCACTACGGCATCAAAGCTACGGTCCCGACAAGCGACATCAGCAAGCAGACGTGACGCCTCTGGCCTGCGCTTCCACGGCAGTGAACGGCTCTGTCCCACATCGAAGTAGTCGGCGGCGATGAATCCGCCGTGCGGAGTGATCAGGTCCATGGCACGCCGCTTCTGCCAGCTGCGGCTCGCCTCCGGGTCTTGAGCGTCCTCCGTGCTCACTCGGCCATAGAAGGCGAACCTCAGGCTCACGCCACTCCCCTCCCTGATCCAAGCATCCGGTCCCGCACAGCCATTATCACGTGTACCAGCGCGCGGTTGGCCTCGGACGGAAGTCGATATTGGTTGGGCACAACAATTTCAACACCCCCCTCTGACACCGTCGGCGCATCGGGACGAGCGTCACACCCGGAGCGAGCACGTGCTGCTCGGGACCTGTCAGCCATCGCTTCCCCCTGGCGGATCCCATTGTTGATTGCGGGCTTGGCCACGGACTTCGATCAGTCCGATGCGGCGGGTGTGGATGTGTTGGACGGCCGCGGAGTAGATGAGGGTCCGGTCGCCGAGGCTGGTGGGGCCGGCACGATCGAATTCCCATGCCACCAGATCATCGCCATCGGTGGAGTCGAGGCCGAGATCATGTTGGTGCGCAGTGCTTTTTAAACGTTGTTCACGGGTCCAGGCCGCGCGACGTTCGCGCAGCGCGGTCATCGTGGTGGAATAGCGGCGGGATTTGCTGGTGATGTGGCCCCGGTAGCCCAGGGTGTGCAGCCACCGACCGACACCGGCCAGTCCCTTATCGGCGAGTTGGCTGATGGCGGTCAGGATCGCCCGAACGTGGTCGCAGACATCGAGGTCAGCGATGGCCTCGGTGGAGATGCGTCGCGCGCTGATCCCGACGTCAGCTAAGGATTTGGTGACGTATTTCGCGAGGTAGCGAGCTACGCGGCGGCCTGGAAGAACCCCGCCGTGTGGTGAATCCTCCTGCACAGCAGAGCCGTCCGTGCCGGCGTGCCGGTTGTCGATGGGTTGGGTGTCGACTTGTGTGCCGAACCTGATCACCCGTGTCGCTGTATTTGAGGATGAGCGTGTCGCTGTATTTGAGGATGAGTCGGTGACCGTCACGGCCACGGTTCGAACGGCCTGTTGGATGATGGTGGCCAGTTCGGTTGCCGCAAGGGGCGCATGCCAGTCATGACCGCCAGAGTCATCGCTGTCGGGCGGG
Source organism: Mycobacterium sp. E136 (assembly GCF_001666865.1). NCBI lineage: Bacteria > Bacillati > Actinomycetota > Actinomycetes > Mycobacteriales > Mycobacteriaceae > Mycobacterium > Mycobacterium sp. E136. The sequence continues at coordinate 660 of NZ_LZJE01000006.1, read as the reverse complement.
TCGAGGCGGATCAGGGCATGAATGTGCGGGATGAGCCGGGCTTGCAGTTCGACGACTTTGATGAAGCTGACCTGCACCGCATCCGGGTCGGCGCCCGAAGCACGTAGCTCTCGGCGCAGTGTGCGTCGCAGGGTGATGGTGAAGCGTCGCCACAGTTCGGGCAGGTGCCATGTGAACAGGACATGCCCGGTGTAGTCGTAGCAGTCCGCGCAGATCGGCTGTCCCGCATAGATATCACCTTCGCCGTGGGTTGTGCTGCACCACAGTGGTTTCCCATGCGGGCATCGGCGGTAGCCGCCAGTGTGGTGGTGGTCGCGACACACACGCTGCTTCTTGTCGCCTGCACGCGCGGCGGCGTGAACAGGCCCGTAGCTAGGTGCGGTGAGGGTGACGAACACCTGCGGACGATCGGCCACTGCTGCGGGGATGTTGTGGTGGCCGCCGGCGGTGCCAGCGTGCACGAGCTGCCACGTGTCGCGGGCGTACAGGTCTGAGCACGATGGGCATACCTGTGCGCGGCGGTTGTTGCACCGTGTCCACACCACCCGATCGCGGCCTATCTCGTCGGTACCTCTGAGTTGGATGGGGTGGGCGCAGAAGCCAACAGATTCCGCGCGCCGCCACCACGATTCGAACCCCGTCGAGGACGCGCGGCGCACC
>NZ_LZJE01000005.1:0-15842 GCF_001666865.1 Mycobacterium sp. E136 | reverse complement strand
TGCCGCTCATCGAGAGCGAACGCATCACGATGCTGCCCGGCCCGCCCACGCTGTACCACTCGCTGCTGACCGTCGCCGACAAGGACCGGCTCGCATCGCTGCGGGCGGGCGTGACGGGGGCGGCCGACATCCCGGTCGAGCTGATCCGCCGGATCCGCGATGAGTTGCCGTTCGGCAGCCTGATGACCGGCTACGGGCTCACCGAGGCCGGCAACGTGACGCTGTCCCGTCCGGGGGACAGCCCCGAGGACGTCGCGACAACGGCCGGCCTACCGTGCGAAGGCGTGGAGGTCCGTATTGCCGACGACGGCGAGGTGCTGGTGCGCGGCTACAACGTCATGCAGGGCTATCTCGACGACCCCGCTGCAACCGCCGACGCGATCGATGCCGACGGCTTCCTGCATACCGGCGACCTCGGCGAATTCACCGACTCGGGCCGCCTGAGGATTGTCGGGCGCAAGAAGGACATGTTCATCGTCGGCGGCTTCAACGCCTATCCCGCCGAGATCGAGGGTTTCCTGCTCGAGCACCCCGCGGTGGCGCAGGCGGCGGTCATCGGGGTGCCAGACGATAGATTGGGCCAGGTCGGCAAGGCGTTCATCGTGCGCACCCGGGGTCACGACGACGTCACAGGTGAGGACCTCATTTCGTGGAGCCGCGAAAGAATGGCGGGATTCAAGGTGCCCCGCTCTGTAGAGTTCCTCGACAGCCTGCCGTTGAACGCCACCGGCAAGGTGATGAAGGACCGCCTTCAGGACAATCGCCGCTGAGCTCCCGCACAGCGCGTAAATAGCATTTCCGCAGCAAGACGATGTTTGCCGGGCGGTGCCTGCGCAGGTATCGTCGCGGCGATACTCAAAAATCGATAATGGCATTCTCACAAGTGGTGAAGCAGTAAGGAGGGCGCTGTGCCGTCATTCAGGCGCCGCGAGTCGGTGATCGACGCGGACCGCGTCGAAAAGCCGCCGCAGGACGACCCTGAGCAGCGGTCGGCGGACTCGGACGAGGCGCTGCGCCTCGCCGACGCGGCAGAGGCCGAAGCGGCCGAGGCGGAGGCGATCGCCGCCGCCGCCCGTGCTCGGGCCAAGGCCATCCGGTTGCGGAAGCAGGCTGCCGAGGCCAAAGGTTCCGCACCGGCCGACGACGAGGTGGTCGAGGCCGAGGAGACCGCGGCCGAAGCCGATACCGAGGCCGCCGACAGTGCCGCCGACGATGGTGGAGCGGTCGGTGACGACGCCGTCGCGACCGAGGACGCCGAGACCTCGAAGCGCCGCCGTCTGCGGATGCCGCGGATCCGGTGGAAGATCGTCGCCGCGGGCGTCGCCGTCGTCCTGATCCTCGCGTTCGGCGCCGCGAGCGGTTACATCGTCTGGCAGCACCGGCTGGCGGAACAGGACCGGCAGGCGACCGCCGAGTTCACCGCGGCCGCCCGGCAGAGCGTCGTGACGCTGATGTCGCTGGACTTCAATCGGGCCAAGGAAGACGTGCAGCGCATCATCGACAACTCCACCGGCCAGTTCAAGCAGGACTTCGAGGCACAGGCCGAGGACTTCACCAACGTGGCCAAGGAGTCCAAGGTCGTCACCGAGGTCACCGTCAACACCGCGGCGCTGACGTCGAAGACCGACAACAACGCCACCGCACTGGTGTCGGCCACCTCGCGGGTCACCAACACCGCGGGCGCCAACCAGGAGCCGCGCTCCTGGCGCCTCAAGGTCGACCTGGTCCGCGAGGGTGACCAGATCAAGATGTCGAAAGTGGAGTTCGTACCGTGAGCACCGAAGCCAACACCGACGAGGCCGACGTGAAGACCACGGCCTCAGACGAACCGGAATCGACGGCCGTGGAACCGGAGTCGACGGCCGCCGAGGAACCGGACGCCACCGAGCAGGGCGACGAGGAACCCGCCGAGGACAGCAGTCCGAAGGTTCGGGGCGGCGTGCGGCGGCATCTCGGCGCCATCCTGCTGACGGTTTTGCTCGTGATCTCCGCAGGCGTGGCCGCCTGGTTGTACCTCTCCCAGTACCGACCGGACCAGCAGGTCAACGCCGACGCACAGAATGTCGCGGTGGAGGCGGCGAAGTCGGGCACCGTGGCGCTGTTGTCGTACGCCCCGGACTCGATGGAGCAGGACTTCACGAATGCGAAATCGCACCTCACCGGCGACTTCCTCAATTACTACACTCAATTCACCGAGCAGATTGTGACCCCGGCGGTCAAGGAGAAGCAGGTCAAGACCAGCGCGGCGGTCGTCGAGGCCGGTGTGGCCGAGATGCATCCCGACACCGCGACCGTGTTGGTGTTCGTCAACCAGACGACGGTCAGCAAGGAGAATCCCGACGGTGCCTTCGCCGCGAGCGCGGTCAAGGTCGGCCTGACCAAATCCGACGGACACTGGCTGATCAACAAATTCGACCCCGTGTAGTGACGGCGCTTCCCGGCCAACGCCTCGCGGCGGTCGTGACACTGCCGGCCGACGAACGCACGGCGGCATCGCTGCAACGAGTGGCGGGCCGATCGCCTCTGGCGCGCGTCGTGGACGACTGCCTTCAGGCCGTCCCCGAGTGCACCGCGGTCGTCGTGGCGGTCGCCGAAACCATCGCCGGCGACGTGCGCGCGTCACTCGCCCGCGACGGACTGGACGCCGTGTACGTCGAGGGGGTAGGCGGATCGGCAAGCCGGGCGCGGTGTCTCGCGGCGGCGGTCGAAAAGGTTGTTGCCGAACCGGTTTCGGCGACGCACGTGCTCGTGTACGACGTGCGGCAACCGCTGATGCCGTCGGACCTGTCGAGGCGCGTCGCCGAGGGCCTGACGCGGGGAGCCAGCGTCGTGCTGCCGGTGCAACCGGTCACCGACAGCGTGAAGGTCATCGACGAGCGCGGTGTGGTCACCGCGTCGCTGGATCGCTCGACCCTTCAGACCGTCCAGTACCCGCGCGGATTTGCCGCCGGCCATCTCGGCCGATTGCTCGAGGGCCCGGTCGGCGAGTTCGACGAGGCGGTGGAAGCGATCCGATCGACGGTGCCGATCGCGACCGTCGACGGTGACGCGGAGGCCGTAGCGGTCGATCTCCCGCACGACGGACCGTTCCTCGAGGCCGTCATCGCCGCTCGCCGCTGACCGTCGCCAACAGATGTTCGGCGGTCGCGATGTCGCGGGCGTAGGTCACCTTGATGTTGTGCAGCTCGCCCGGAAACGTCTGCACCGCAACGTCGGTGAACGCCTCGATGCACGACGACGTATCGGTGCCCTCGAACCCGTGCCGTTCCGAGCTCCGGTATGCGGCGAGCAGTGGCGCGGCCAGAAACGCCTGTGGCGTCTGCACCCGCACGAGCGGCGATCCGCCGGCCGGCCGCTGCAGCTCGGTGGTCACCGCATCGCGCAGCGGCAACGCCGGTACCGCACCACCGGCTTCGCGTGCGACCGCGAGCGCGCGGATGAACATGTCCGCACCGGCCACCGGTCGCGCGGCGTCATGGATGAGCACGACGTCGATGCGGCCCGCCTCGATATCGGGTTCCAGGTGCCGTAGGACGTTGAGTTCGGATCCGTGCCTGCTGTCGCCGCCCTCGACGAGTTCGACGCTCGCCGCGGGAAGTTCACGTGCCACCATGTCGCGGGCCAGATCCAGCTCGCCGCGCCGGTACACCAGCACGATGCGCCCGACGTCCGGAACCCTCGTCAGGGTGTCGAGCGACCAGGCGACCATCGGCCGACCCGCGACCGCGAGGTAGGCCTTGTTGCCGTCGGCGCCGACGCGGGTTCCCAGCCCCGCCGCGAGCACGACGGCCACGGCCGACGGCGGGGTTGAGCGTTCTGCGACGGTCACCCTCGTATCTTGACACTGCACGTCAGGAAAGGACGGCGCCGTGAGTCAGACTCCGCACGAACCGACGGCCATGCAGCACCGGGTGCATCGCATGTCGGGTCGCGATCCCCACGAGGCGCACCGCGTTGCCACGCCCCTGGAACTGCTCTTCGACCTGACCTTCGTGATCGCGTTCGGCGTCGCGGCCCGCGAGTTCGCGCACATGCTCGCCGCCAACCACGTCGGTTCCGGGTTGTTCGCGTTCTCGTTCGCGACGTTCGCGGTGTGCTGGGCGTGGATCAACTTCAGCTGGTTCGCCTCGGCCTACGACACCGACGACTGGGTCTACCGCGTCATGACGATGCTGCAGATGGTCGGTGTGATCGTCATGGCGCTGGGCTTCCCGCCGATGTTCGCCTCGATCGAACACGGCGCGCACGTCGACAACCGCGTCGTGGTCGCCGGCTATGTCGTGATGCGTATCGCGTTGGTGGGGCAGTGGGTACGCGCCGCCGCCCAGGACCCCGCGCACCGGTCGGCGTGCCTAACCTACGTCGCCGCGGTCACCTTCGCGCAAGTGCTGTGGATCGTCAGCATCTTCCTCGACACATCGCTGCCGGTGACGATGGCGATCGTCGTCGTGCTGATCGGAATCGAAACGCTGGGGCCGCTTCTCGCGGAGCTGCGCCGCGGCGGTACGCCGTGGCACGCCCATCACATCGCCGAACGCTACGGACTGCTGACGATCATCGCGCTCGGGGAAGGCGTGGTCGGGACCGTGGCCTCGCTGACCGCGGTGGTCAACGCGCAGGGTTGGACCTTCGACGCCGTGTTCGTCGTGGTGGCCGGCGTCGGCCTGACGTTCGGGTTGTGGTGGATCTACTTCCTGACCCCGCATGCCGAGCTTCTGCACGCCCGGCGCGAAAGATCTTTCTGGTTCGGTTACTTCCCGATCGTGACGCTCGGCGCGATCGTCGCCACCGGCGCCGGCCTGGACGCGGCCGCCCTCTACATCGAGCACCATTCCGAACTCTCCTCGGTCGGGACCGTGTTGTCGGTCGCGGTGCCGGTCGGGCTCTTCGTCGTCTCGGTCTATCTGCTCAACACGTTCATGGTGGGTAAGGCCTCGATCCCGCATGTCCTGCTGATCACGCTGACGATCGTTGTGCTGGCGTTTTCGGTGTGGCTGGCGGCCGCCGGAATCTCGATGGCGAACTGTCTCCTGGTCGTCACGCTGGCGCCGATGCTGACGGTCGTCGGCTACGAGATTCTCGGGCTGAACTACTGATTCGCCGATCGTTTCGGCACCTCACGGCCCGGGTACGCCTTTTTTCATGCCGAAGACAACCAAGAGTGGCAGCGCTCGTAAGAGCGAGCTGCCCAGCACCCTGAAGAAGTCATCCGCCAAGGCCCAGCGAACCTTCGCGAAGGCTCATGACGCCGCTGCCGAGGAATACGGCGAGGGCGAGCGCGCACACCGCGTCGCCTACAGCGCGCTCAAGCACAGCTACGAGAAGGTCGGCGACCACTGGGAAGCGAAGTCCGAGAAGGGCCCGTCCGACCAGCGTGCCCGCAGCGGCGGCCCGAATGCCAAGGGCGACACGGCGGAAGGCGTGGACGCCAACGCCTCCAAGAAGCACCTGATGGAAGTCGCACGGCGGCTGGACATCTCGGGTCGCTCGACGATGAACAAGGACGAGCTGGTCTCGGCGATCAAGAAGGCGAACCGCCGCACCACGGCCCGCCGTCGCTGAGTTCGCCTAGTCGTCCGCGCCGGCGCGGGTGTCCAAGCTCTCGAGCAGCATCCGCTCCTGTTCGGCCCTCATCACCTTGCGCGCCTTGCCGCGGGTGATGAGGATGCCGAGGACCGCGAACGCCCAGATCGCGTACTGCACGGTCCAGGCCACCCGGAACGAGTCGAATGAGAAGCCGCCGGCCGCGTCGAGGATGGCGCCCATCGACTGCATCACCAGCAGCGAGGCGATGAAGCCGCCCATGTTGACCAGACCGGACGCGGTGCCGAGTGTCGCGCTCGGGTTGAAGGTCCTGGCGAAGTCGAAGCCCACCATGGAGCCGGGCCCGCCCACCGAGATCACCACGATCAGCGTCACGAGCAGCCACAGCGGCGCCCTGCCGGGTAGCGCCAACACGACGGTCCACATCAACGCATTGCTCGCGATGATGCACAGCACGAGCCGCGAGCGCCGATGCGGGCGGCGCCCGGTGAAGATGCCGATCAGCACACCGGCCGAGATGGCTGCCACCACCGACACCGTCAACATCAGCCCGGCCACGCCGGCCGACAGCCCCTGCGCGTTCGTCAAGTAGGGCACACCCCACATCAGGGCGAACGCGGTGACGGAGAACTGGGTGCCCATGTGGGTGAAGAACCCGAGCCTGGTGCCCGGACGCAGCCAGACGGTTTTGACGCTGGCCAGCGTCTCGCGCACCGAAACGGTCTCGATCTCCACCGCGTTGCCGTGCGGGGTGTTCTTCACCAGCGCCGCGGTCAAAACCATCGACAACACACCGATGGCCGCCACCGAGACGTAAGCCGTCGTCCATCCCATCGCGTCGAGCACGGCGAAGAAGGGGACGGCCGACAGCACCTGGCCGAGCTGTCCGCAGATACCGGTCAGCTGGGTGACCAGCGGAACCTGACGCGGAGTGAACCAGTGCGGGACGAGCCGCAGCACCGAGATGAACGTGAAGGCATCGCCGAGACCCAACACGGCGCGTGCCCCGATGGCGATGGGCAGTGATTCGGTGAACGCGAGCGTGAGCTGACCGCCGGACATGAGCGCGGCGCCGGCCAGGATCAGCGTCTTGGAACCGAACCGGTCGAGCAGGACGCCGGCGGGCACCTGCGCGGCGGCGTAGACGATGACCTGCAGCACGACGAACGTCGAGAGCACGCTGGGGCTGGCATGGAACCGGTCTGCCGCATCGAGGCCAGAGACGCCCAACGTGGTGCGGTCGAGAACTGCGACGATGTATGCGAACAGTCCGGTGGCCCAGACGATCCAGGGACGCACACCGAACCTTTCCCGCTGATGAGTAATAAGTCTGACTTTTCCATGTTTCCGTACGCGGGTGCGACGGCGCCAATCCCGCATCGGTGAGTTCGCTCACCGCGGTGATCCGGCGGGCAGACCGAGTTGGCTGTAATCGACAGTTCGTGCACGGTTGTCCGGACCTGGCTCGTGATCGATGCAGATAGAGGGTGGTTAGAGCGGCAGGCTGGTCGACCGCCGTCGCCGGGCTCAAAGTTCGCTCGCAAATGTTGTGGCGGGTTACAGTGATCGAATGAAGCGTTGCGCTCAGCCGTCGGCCCGCTGGGCCGTGGGGGGGTAGTGACGGTGGCTGAGTATCGCCTCAACGAGTTGGCGGAGATCTCTGGTGTCAGCGCCCGCAACATCCGCGCCTACCGGGAGCGGGGGTTGCTGGACCCACCCCGGCGGGTCGGCCGCTCAGCGTTCTACGACGACTATCACCTGTCGCAGTTGCGCACCATCAACCAGTTGCACCGAAGGGACTTCAACACCGCCCACATCGCCGAGTTCTTCACCAGCCTGCGTGAGGGCACCGACCTGGCCGACATCCTCGGCATCCAGCGCGCGGTGCTGGGCCCGAGAGTGGAGTCCGGTGCCGGGGAGGCAGACGCGGTGGGCATCGGCGCCGAGAGCGACGAGGCACGGAGGCTGGTCGACTACGGTCTCGCGCGGGTGATCGACGGCGGCGTGGTGTTGACCGATCCCGCGGTGCGGCAGGTGGTTTCGCGCTCGTCGGACCATCTGGCCGCCGTCCGCGCGCTGCTGCACATCGTCGAGGCCAGCCGCGACGCGGTCGACGCGCTGGCGGCGCAGTTCGTCGCGACGCTCGGCGAGTGCATGGCGGCTCAGTTCGGCGCGGACTACACACCGACACCGGACAACGCCGACGGACTCGCGCGGGCGGCGCGCGACTACCGCGACCTGTGGACCAGCGTGGTGTCCGGGCGCCTGGACGCGGCGCTGCAGCGTCACATGCCGACAGCGGACCCCGAGCAGAGTCCGCGGCTCACCCGGTGACCTGGCGCCACCGGGCGGCCCACTCGTCGTAATCGGTGCACTCGTCACCGCCGCCGCCGACGCACCGCTTCTGAGGCGTGGTCCAGTAGTGGATCTTCGCGGCGAACCTCGCGTCGGTGGCGTGGTAGATGTCGCAGAAGTCGCGCTCGGTGGTGTGCTCGCAGGCCTTCGCGTTGGCGGGCGCCTCGCCGAAGAACTCGGCGGCCTCGGCGTTGACCCTCGGCGAGGAGATCCAGTTCATCCACTTGTACATGCAGTTGGGGTGCGCCGCCTTCGATGAGATCATCCAGGTGTCCGACCAGCCGGTGGAACCCTCCTTCGGCAGCACCGTGTTGACCGGAACCCTGTTACGCGCACCGAGCGTGTTCGCAATCACCTGCCAGGTGGTGCCGATGACGGAGGCGCCGGACTCGAACGCCTCCACCTCCTTGAGGTAGTCCGACCAGTACTGGCCGACGTTCTCGCGTTGTTTCTCGAGCAGCCGCACCGCCGCGTCCAGCTGCTCGGGCGTCAGCGAATACGGGTCGTCGATGCCCAACTCGGGCTGCGTCTTGGACAGATACAGCGCCGCGTCGGCGATGTAGATGGGCGAGTCGTATGCGGTGACCCTGCCGCGGTACTTGTCGGCGTCGTCGAACACCGCCGCCCAGGAATTGGGCGCGTCCCGCACGACCTCGATGTTGTACATCAGCAGGTTGGCTCCCCATCCGTGCGGAATGCCGTACATCTGGCCGTCGACCGAGTTCCACGGCTGGTCCTTCAAGAACGGCGAGATGGTGTCGTAGTTCGGAACCAGTTCGGTGTTCACGGGGGCGACGTCGCCGGCGTAGATGAGCCGAAGAGTCGCGTCGCCGGACGCCGAGACCCCGTCGTAGGCACCGCTGCGCATCAACTGCACCATCTCGTCGGAGGTGTTGCCGAGCGTTACCTCGGTCTGGCAGCCGGTCTCGCGTTCGAACGGTGTCACCCAATCGGCTTCGGCGTCGTGGGAACCGTCCTCGGCGTAGCCTGCCCAGGCGATCAGGTCGAGTCGCCCCTCGCCCCGGCCGACCGCGCCGAGGGGCTCGATCTCGGGCAGAGCCTGGCCGCCGGGGGAGCGCCGCTCGCCCGAGCAGCCGGATGTCAGCGACAGAACCAGCACGGCACAGCTGATGACGGTCAGACCGGTTCGCACGACGGCGGACGGCCAGCGCGCCATGGGTTCTACTCCTCGTTCGATCGGCGGATCGTCGAACCGTGCTCCTGCGATGATTCCGCGTTTCGGCTTAGCTCGGCAACGCCGCGCCGATGCCATGTCCGGTGATACTGCTGTGACCAGTGACATTGGCGTGAAGATTGTGACAGTTGTCGTATCCTGTGGCTTGTGTCGATATCCCGGCGCGCCGTGCTGAAGGGCGCGCTCACCGCCCCGGCGGCCCTCGTCATCGGCGCAGGCATGCAGGCGGCGGCCGCACCCGCAGGGGCCGCGCCGCTGGGCATCCTTCTCGACTACGCGGCCGGCGTCCTCAAGGCCAGCGACATCCGTGCGGCGGGCGCACTGGGCGCCATTCGCTATGTCTCCGACCGCCGGCCCGGCGGGGCCTGGATGCTGGGTAAGCCGATCCAACTGGCCGAGGCGCGCGACCTGTACCAGGGCGGCATGAAGATCGTGTCCTGCTACCAGTACGGCAAGAAGGACACCGCCGACTGGCTCGGCGGCCAGAACGCCGGGGTCGCGCACGCGAAGCGGGGCTGGGAACTGCACGTCGCCGCCGGCGGATCCCAGGGCGCCCCGATCTACGCGTCGATCGATGACGATCCGTCCTACGAGCAGTACAAACAGCTGGTGGCGCCGTATCTGCGCGGCTGGGAGTCGGTGCTGGGCAAGCAGCGCGTCGGTGTCTATGCGAATTCGAAGACGATCGAGTGGGCGCTCCAAGACGGCATCGGCGCGTACTTCTGGCAGCACAACTGGGGATCGCCGGGACGGGTCGCGCACCCCGCCGCGCATCTGCACCAGGTCGAGATCGACAAGCGGTCGGTGGCCGGGATCGGCGTGGACGTCAACCACATCCTCAAGCCCCAATTTGGGCAGTGGGACTAAACCTTACCGATCAGTAAGTATCTTCAGCAAACTTTTCCGCGTGGCCGGGGCCGCTGAGAAGACAAATCACACGTGCGTGTCTCGTCTGGCCGCAGCGACGCCGCTGGTGAGACGCGTCGAAAATTTTTTTATAACGATTTGATAACAAAACTACCGTGATCAGCGCTGTTCTGCCTACTCGACCGTAACCACCTGCATGCAGGACGTTTGTCCCGAAAGCCTTCGGTCCGTGTCGAACTGCGCGTTATGCAACGGGCGGTTACCCGAGCGTAGAACTCTTCAGTAACCATTTCGGGCGCGAAATGGAGGGCTCTTCTTATGCCACTCTTAGTACGGCTGGAGTGCACGGAAGGCGGTTCAAAGGCAGTCGCGAAACGACTCGGAACCGCCCGACCGAACCAGTCGGATTCGACGCGGAATCGCGTGGCGCCGCGGCAGGCAGCCGGGAGCCATCGGGGCTTCTGAGACGACAGCCGACGACGAGCATGACGCGGGACAGAGGAGAGAACAAGACGTGACGATCAACGAGCAGCACAGGGTGTCGGCCGACCGCACCGCGGGAGCCGCCCTCGCCGGCAATCAGGCCCTCGTCGATCGACTGAACTCCGGTGAGCCCTACGCCGTGGCCTTCGGTGGCCAGGGCGGCTCGTGGTTGGAGAACCTCGAGGAGCTGGTCAGCTCGGCCGGCATCGAGTCGGAGCTCAGCGAGGTCGTCGGGGAGGCCGCCCTCCTTCTCGAGCCCGTGGCGCGCGAACTCGTCGTGGTGCGCCCCATCGGCTTCGAGCCCCTGCAGTGGGTGCGTGCGCTCGCCGCCGACGAGCCGCTGCCCCCGACGAAGCAACTCATCACCGCGGCCATCTCCGGACCGGGCATCCTGCTGGCGCAGATGGCCGCGATCCGCGCCGCCATCCGCCAGGGCCTGGACCTGTACGACGCGCCGCTGGTCGCGATGGCCGGGCACTCGCAGGGCATCATCGCCTGCGAGTCGCTGCGGTCGCGGGGCGCCAAGGACGCCGAACTGTTGGCGCTGCTGCAGCTGATCGGTGCGGCCGGGTCGCTGGTCTCGCGCCGTCGCGGCATGGTCGGCCGCGGGGACAAGTCGCCGATGGTGTCCGTGACGAACGTCGATCCCGACCGCATCGCCGAACTGCTCGAAGAATTCTCCCAAGACGTGCGGACCGTGCTGCCGCCGGTGCTGTCGATCCGCAACGGCAGGCGTTCGGTCGTCATCACCGGGACCCCCGAACAGCTCGGCCGGTTCGAGCTCTACTGCTCGAAGATCACCGAGAAGGAAGAGTCCGAGCGCAAGAACAAGATCCGCGGCGGTGCGGTGTTCAGCCCGGTCTTCCACGGCGTGCAGGTCGAGGTTGGCTTCCACACGCCGCGGTTGGCCGACGGCGTCGAGGTGGTCGACCGCTGGGCGGCCAAGTGCGGCATCGATCCCGAGCTCGCTCACGAGATGACCGAGGCGATCTTCGTGCGCCCGATCGACTGGGTCGCCGAGGTCGAGCGGCTGCACGACGCCGGTGCGAAGTGGATCGTGGACCTGGGCCCGAGCGACACCGTGACCAGGCTGACCGCCCCGATCATCCGCGGGCTGGGCGTGGGCATCGTGCCCGCCGCCACGCGGGTCGGGCAGCGCAACCTGTTCACGGTCGGCGCGGAACCCGAGGTGCCGCCCGCCTGGTCGAGTTATGCGCCCACCACCGTGCAGCTGCCGGACGGATCGGTGAAGCTGTCGACGAAGTTCACCCGGCTGACCGGGCGGTCTCCGATCCTGCTCGCGGGCATGACCCCCACGACCGTCGACGCCAAGATCGTCGCGGCTGCCGCCAACGCGGGGCACTGGGCCGAGCTCGCCGGCGGCGGGCAGGTCACCGAGGAGATCTTCGAAGACCGCATCGCCGAGCTGGCCACCCTGCTCGAGCCGGGCCGCGCGGTGCAGTTCAACTCGTTGTTCCTCGACCCGTACCTGTGGAAGCTGCAGCTGGGCGGCAAGCGCCTGGTGCAGCGTGCCCGTCAGTCCGGTGCGCCGATCGACGGTGTCGTGGTGTCGGCTGGCATCCCCGAACTCGAGGAGGCCGTCGAGCTGATCGACGAGCTCAACACCGTCGGCATCAGCCATGTCGTGTTCAAACCGGGCACGGTCGACCAGATCAAGTCCGTGATCAAGATCGCGGCCGAGGTGCCGAACAAGGACGTCATCGTCCACATCGAGGGCGGCCGCGCGGGCGGGCACCACTCCTGGGAGGACCTCGACGACCTCCTGCTGACGACCTACGGCGAACTGCGCAAGCTGCCGAACATCACCGTCTGCGTCGGTGGCGGCATCGGCACCCCCGAACGGGCGGCGCAGTACCTGTCCGGGCGTTGGGCCACCGAGTACGGCTTCCCCGCGATGCCGGTCGACGGGATCCTCGTCGGCACCGCGGCGATGGCGACGCTCGAGGCGACCACGTCCCCGGCCGTCAAGCAGATGCTGGTCGAGACCACCGGAACCGACCACTGGATCAGCGCCGGAAAGGCAACGGGCGGCATGGCTTCCAGCCGCAGCCAGCTCGGCGCCGACATCCACGAAATCGACAACGCCGCATCGCGGTGCGGGCGGCTGCTCGACGAGGTCGCCGGCGATGCCGACGCCGTGGCGGCGCGCCGCGACGAGATCATCACCGCGATGGCCGCCACCTGCAAGCCGTACTACGGCGACATCGGCGAGATGACCTACCTGCAATGGCTGCAGCGCTACGTCGAGTTGGCCATCGGCGACGGCGACAGCACCGCCGACACCAAACTGCCCAACAGCCCGTGGCTGGCCGACACCTGGCGCGACCGGTTCGCCGACATGCTGCACCGCGCAGAAGCCCGTCTGCACCCGCAGGATTCGGGCCCCATCCCGACGCTCTTCAACGACGTTGCGCTGCTGGATGATCCGCAGCGCGCGATCGCGACGCTGGTGTCGCGCTACCCCGAGGCCGAGACGCTGCGGTTGCATCCGGCCGACGTGCCGTGGTTCGTAACGCTCTGCAAGACGCCGGGCAAGCCGGTCAACTTCGTGCCGGTGATCGACAAGGACGTGCGGCGGTGGTGGCGCAGCGATTCGCTGTGGCAGGCCCACGATGCCCGCTACAGCGCCGATGAGGTGTGCATCATCCCCGGTACTCAGGCCGTCGCGGGCATCACCCGCGTCGACGAGCCGGTCGGTGAACTGCTCGACCGCTTCGAACAGGCCGCGATCGACGAGGCGCTGGCCACCGACGGCGACCCCGTGCCGGTCGTGTCGCGCCGGCAGGCGCGCGCCGACGTAACCGGCCCGCTTGCGGTTGTGCTGGACTCGCCGGACGTGCTGTGGGCGGGCCGGGTCGCGATCAACCCGGTGCACCGGATCGGCGCACCCGACGAGTGGCAGGCGAACGAGAACCGCAACGCGACGCACCCGTCCACCGGCGCCCGCCTCGAGCTCAGCGGTGACCGGGTCACCTTGAGCGTGCCGTTGTCCGACATCTGGATCGACATCCCGTTCACCCTGCCCGCATGCACCGTCGACGGCGGTATGCCGGTCGTCACGGTCGAAGACGCCTCGGCGGCAATGCGTTCCGTGCTCGCCATCGCGGCGGGTGTGGATGGACCCGACGCGTTGCCGCCGGTGCAGGACAACACCGCGACGGTCACCGCCGACTGGGATCCCGAACGCGTCGCCGACCACACCGGCGTGACCGCGACGTTCGGCGCCCCGCTCGCGCCCGGCCTGTCGCTGGTGCCCGACGCGCTCGTCGGCCACTGCTGGCCCGCGGTGTTCGCCGCGATCGGTTCGGCCCTCACCGACGACGGCTTCCCGGTCGTCGAGGGCCTGCTGAGCTTGGTACACCTCGACCACGCCGCGCACCTACTGGCGCCGATGCCCAAGCAGCGGGCCGAACTGACCGTCACCGCAACGGTTTCCGCCGCGACCGACACCGAGTACGGCCGCGTAGTGCCGGTGGCGGTGGAGATCCGCGACGCCGACGGCACGGTGCTGGCCAGGCTCGAGGAGCGCTTCGCGATCCGCAGCCGCACCGGCGCCGCCGAACTGGCCGACCCGCCGCGCGCGGGCGGCGCGATCACCGACAACGCGACCGACACCCAGCGTCGCCGCCGCCGTGACGTCACGGTCACCGCACCCACGGACATGAGCGCGTTCGCCGTCGTGTCGGGTGATCACAATCCGATCCACACGGACCGCGCCGCCGCCCTGCTCGCCGGCCTGAAATCGCCCATCGTGCACGGCATGTGGCTTTCGGCCGCCGCGCAGCACGTCGTGGCCGCGACCGATGGCAGGGCCGCCCCGCCGGCCCGGGTGGTCGGCTGGACGTCGCGGTTCCTGGGCATGGTGCTGCCGGGCGACGACATCGACTTCCGCGTCGACCGGGTCGGAATCGACCGCGGCGCAGAGATTCTCGAGGTGAGCGCCAAGGTCGGTGGTGAACTCGTGATGTCGGCGACGGCGCAGTTGGCCGCGCCGAAGACCGTGTACGCGTTCCCCGGACAGGGGATCCAGCACAAGGGCATGGGCATGGAGGTGCGGGCCCGGTCGAAGGCCGCCCGCAAGGTGTGGGACACCGCCGACAAGTTCACCCGCGAGACGCTGGGCTTCTCGGTGCTGCACGTGGTGCGGGACAACCCGACCAGCCTGATCGCCAGCGGTGTGCACTACCACCATCCCGACGGCGTGCTGTTCCTGACGCAGTTCACCCAGGTCGCGATGGCCACCGTGGCCGCGGCGCAGGTCGCCGAGATGCGTGAGCAGGGCGCGTTCGTCGAGGGCGCGATCGCCTGTGGTCACTCCGTCGGCGAGTACACCGCGCTCGCCTGCGTCAGCGGTGTCTACGAACTGGAGGCGCTGCTCGAGGTGGTGTTCCACCGCGGCAGCAAGATGCACGACATCGTGCCGCGCGATCACCTCGGCCGGTCGAACTACCGGCTGGCCGCAATCCGCCCGTCGCAGATCGACCTCGACGACGCCGACGTCAAACAGTTTGTCGCTGACGTCTCCCGGGATACCGGTGAATTTCTAGAGATCGTCAACTTCAACCTGCGCGGTTCGCAGTACGCGATCGCGGGCACGGTGCGGGGCCTCGAGGCGCTGGAGGAGGAGGTCGAGCGGCGTCGCGAGATCACCGGCGGTAAGCGCTCGTTCATCCTGGTGCCCGGTATCGACGTGCCGTTCCACTCGTCGGTGCTGCGGGTTGGTGTCGCCGACTTCCGCCGCTCGTTGGAGCGCGTCATGCCGCGCGACCAGGATCCCGACCTGATCATCGGGCGCTACATCCCGAACCTGGTGCCCAAGCCGTTCACGCTGGATCGCGAATTCATCCAGGAGATCCGGGATCTGGTGCCCGCCGAGCCGCTGGACGAGATCCTCGCCGACTACGACACCTGGCGTAACGAGAAGCCGCGTGAGCTGTGCCGCAAGATCGTCATCGAGCTGTTGGCGTGGCAGTTCGCCAGCCCGGTGCGGTGGATCGAGACCCAGGACCTGTTGTTCATCGAGGAGGCCGCGGGCGGTCTCGGTATCGAGCGCTTCGTCGAGATCGGGGTGAAGTCCGCGCCGACGGTGGCCGGGCTCGCAGCCAACACGCTGAAGCTGCCCGAATATTCGCACAACACAACCGAAGTGCTGAACTCCGAGCGCGATGCGGCGGTGCTGTTCGCCACCGACACCGATCCGGAGCCGGAGCTCGACGACGAGCCGACGCCGGCGCCGGCATCGGAGACCGCCGCGCCCGTCGAGACGGCCGCACCGGCCGCCCCGGCAGCCGCACCGGCGGCACCCGCCGGCGGGCCCCGTCCGGACGACCTGACGTTCGACGCCGCCGACGCCACCACGGCGCTGATCGCGCTGTCG
>NZ_LZJE01000004.1:0-22496 GCF_001666865.1 Mycobacterium sp. E136 | reverse complement strand
CCCCGCACCACGTTCATCTCGATATTGCCTGCGACCCAGCGCAGGTACTGGCTCCACCTGCGGTGCGTGGGCGCGGGACGTCCGCGGTCCACCCATTCGGCGAACTGGCCGGTCGAGATCAGATACTGCTGCCAGCTGTGCCGGGTCATCCGCTCGTCGAGTTCGGCGTTGCGGCGCGGCACCAGCGCTGAGCGGTATGGGAAGCCGACGTCCTTCTCGGGGCTGGTCCCCAGCCGGTGTTGGCCGTCGGTCCAGCCGCCGTCGGCCTGCCAGTTGGCGGCCACGCCCGTCTTCTCCACGGCGACGACCTCGGGCACATCGATGCCCATGTCGCGCAGTTCGGCGGCCTTGGCGGCGACGGCGACGGCCTTCGCGCCCGCGCCCACCACCGCGAGTGTCCGGCTCATGAGACGACCTCTCGTAGCGATTCCTGCCACATCGCCTGCAGTGCGGCGACGTCATCGGCGGTCAAGATGTCGGGCAGCGTGCGCCATTGCGTACCGAGCACCGGCGCATCGCTGTCACCGAGAACGGCTGCCAGCACGGTCAATTCGTGCCTCACGGCAAGCCGCGGCTCGGGCAGCGGCGACACGCGCGCCAGCAGCGCACGGTCGGGCCGCAGCGTGCCGCCGTCGAAACCGGCGTGCACGCGGCCCAGGAAATTGAGCAGCAACTGCGGTTCCGGCCGCGCCGCCAGCCGTTCGGCGGCGTCGGGTCGCAGGTAGCGCAACAGTCCGTAATCGATGCCGTCGCCGGGGACTTCGGTGACATCGCGGGCCGTCTGCACCCGCAGCGGATAGATGGCGGTGAGCAACCCGACGGTGTCGGACGTGTCGGCGCCGTCGACGACGGTGTCGGCGCGGCCGTGGGTCTCCAGCGCCAACAACGGCGGCGGCGTGTCCTGGCCGCGGTGCCGGCGCCAGCGGGTGACGGTGCGCGCCGCGGCCTCCGCCAGCAGATGTGGCGTGGATTCGGGAGCGTTGAGCAACCGCGCGGTGACGTCGCTGTCCGTCACCGCCATGGAGACGACGACGTCGCCGACGCGATCGGTCTGCGGCCGCAGCCTGCGGGCGCCGAGAGGCGGGTCGTCGCCTTCGAGTTGGGCCGCCCAGAAGTCGGCCGTGTCGAGCGTGTGCGCGCGCTCGGCGAGCAGGCGCGACCACCGTCGGTAGCTGGTGTGCTCGCGGGTGGGCGCCGGCTCGCGCCCCGACGCGAGCGCGTGCCACGCGGCGTCGAGTTCGCCCAGCAGGATCCGCCACGACGCGGGGTCGACCGCCAGCACATGCGCGGTCAGCAGCAGAACACCGGGAGCGCCGGGCGGGCGCAACCACACCGCGGCGAGCATCGAGCCACGTTGCGGGTCAAGGCGTTCCACCGATCGCCGGGCGTGTTCGGCGACGGCCTCGACGAGGGCTTCGTCCGAATCACCGTCGACGGGCACCTCGGTCAGCGAAGTCTGTACGTCGTGCTCGACGAGCGTCATCGCCTGCCGGTCGAGCCGGCTTCTCAGCACCGGATGCGCGTCGACGACGGTACGCAGGATCCGCTCGAGTTGCTCACCGGTGATGCCGTCGGGCAACCGGATGGCCTCGGTCTGCGCCAGTCGGCGCGGATCGCCGTGCTCATAGAGCCAGTGCGCATTGGGCAGCACGGGCATCGGGCCGCCCGGGTCGTCGTCGTGTTCGGCGACCGCCGACTCGTTCTCGATGGCTGCGGCGAGTTCGCGCAGCGTCGCGCACTCGAGCATCAGCCTGGCGCGCAACGGAATTCCGCGCCTGCGGGCGGCCTGCACCACCGAGAGCGCCACGATGCTGTCCAGCCCGAGCGCGAGGAAGTCCGCGGTGACGTCGATGGTGAGGCGTTCGCCACCGTCAAGTAGCTCGCAGAGCACCGACGCCAGGGCCTTCTCCGTCTCGGTCTCCGGGGCGGCCGACGGACCGTTCTCGACGGCGATGGCGTTCAGCGCGGCCTCGTCGACCTTGCCGTGCGGGGTCAGCGGCAACTGGTCGACGACGACGATCGAGTGCGGAACCATGTAGCGCGGCAGGCGTTTCGACACCATGGCGCGCAGCTCCGACACGGCGGGCGCGGGCTCGGCGGCCACGAACGCGACCAACTGCGGACCCCACTGTTGACGGCGCACCGCCACGTGGGCGTGCCGCACCGCGGGATGGGTGTGCAGAACCGCCGAGATCTCGGTCGGTTCCACCCGGAAGCCGCGAATCTTGACCTGCGCGTCGGACCGCCCGAGGAACTCCAGCCCACCGTCGGGCCGACGCCGTACGACGTCTCCGGTGCGGTACATCCGCTCACCGGCCGCGAACGGATCGGCGACGAAACGGCTCGCGGTCTCGCCGAAGCGGCCGAGATATCCGCGGGTCAACTGGGCGCCCGACAGGTACAGCTCACCGGGCACGCCGTCGGGCACCGGGCGCAGCCACGAGTCCAGCACGTGGGCCCTGCTGGGCGAGGTGGGGCGCCCGATGGTCGGCTGTTCGTGTTCGGGGATGGTGGCGACGACGGCCTCCACGGTGGTTTCCGTTGGGCCGTAACAGTTGTACGCCGCCATGCCGGTTCGTGCGCATTCGTCGCGGATGAGGTTCCACGCCGGTATCCCGACGGCCTCGCCCCCCAGCGCCAGCACCCCGAGCGGCACCGTCGTCAGCAGCCCCACTGCGTGCAGTTGGGCGAACATCGACGGGGTGGTGTCGATCAGGTCGACCCCGTACCGCCCGATGGTCTCGACCAGCGCCTCGGCGTCGCGCTGGATCTCGTCGTCGACGATGTGTACCGCGTGCCCGTCGAGCAGTGCCGCCAGCGGCTGCCAGGCCGCGTCGAAGGTGAACGACCAGGCGTGCGCCACCCGCAGCGGATGGCGCAATCGAGTGGCGGCGGGCCGCAACACGTTTCGGGCGTGATCCTCGGCGTAGGCCAGCAATGCCTGGTGGGTGCCGACGACGCCCTTCGGCCTGCCGGTCGTTCCGGACGTGAACACCATGTACGCGGCCTGGCCCGGCAGAGCTGGCACGGGCCGGAAGTCCTCGACTCCCTTGTCGGCCGCCGCGGCGAGCATGTCGTCGTCTATGACGATCGTCGCACCGCACTGTTCGAGGATGCCGGCCATCCGCTCGTCGGGCATCCCCGGATCGAGTGGCACGATGACGCCGCCGGCCTTGAGCACCGCCAGCATCGCGACCACATATTGCGGTCCGCGGGAAAGATGGATCGCGACAGGCGTTTCCGTGCGCACTCCCTTCGACACCAGCGTGGCGGCCAGCCGGTCGGCGGCCTCGTCGAGTTGCCGATAGGTGAGTTCGCCGCCGGACCAGCTCAACGCCGGTGAGCCCAGCCGGGCGCCGGCGGTCTCGGTGAACGCGGTGTGCACGCCGAGATGGGTGGGCGCCGCTGCCACCGGAGCGATCGGAACCCGGCCTTCACCGTCGAGCAGGACGCTGAGATCGCGTAGCGGACGGTCCCAGTTCGCGATCAGCCGCTGGGTGGTGGTGAGCACGCGACGCCCGAGCGATTCGGGGCTCATCTGGCCGAGGGCGCCGTCGATGACCTCGACCAGGACGGTGAGCTCGTCGTCGATCATGTGTGCGGCGATGGTGACCGGGAAGTGCGACACGCTCTCCAGCGCGGCCGGGCGGAACGTCGCGCCGTTGGCGACGAAGTCGCCGCCGCCGACCAGCCCGCCGGGCGGGAAGTTCTCGTAGACCAGCAGGGTGTCGAACAACTCGCCGATGCCGCCGAGCGAGCGCAGCTCGTTGTGGGGCAGGTAGCTGTGGTCACGCAGCTTGGCCGCTTCGCGTTGCAGCGCAACGCATTGCGTGCCGACGCGGGCCGCCGGATCGAGACGGACCCGCAGCGGCACCGTGTTGATGAACAAGCCGACCATGGTCTCGACGCCCGCCAGCTCACCTGGGCGCCCCGACACCGTCACGCCGAATACCACATCGGAGCGGTCCGTGAACGCCGAAAGCACCGCCGCCCAGGCCATCTGGACCAGCGTGTTGACCGTGACACCGCGCGAGCGCGCGGCCTCCGCCAACTGCTGGGTGGCGGCGCTGTCCAGGCTCAGTTCGGTGCGGCGCGGTTCACCGGTGGGCGGCTCACCGGAGGTGAGCGCCGGCGTCACGAGCGTCGGGCCGTCGAGGTCGGCCAGGTGCTCGCGCCACAGGTTGCGGCTGGTCTCCTGGTCGCGGCCGGCGAGCCAGCCGATGTAGTCGCGGTACGGGCGCGGCGGGGGCGGCAGGACGGCTTGGTCACCGCCCGACTCGTACAGCGCGAACAGCTCACCGACGAACAGGGGCAGCGACCAGCCGTCGATGATGATGTGGTGGGCGACCACAACGAACCGGAAATGCGATCCGGGCACCTCGATGAGGACGAACCGGATCGCCGGTCCCTTCGCGAGGTTGAACGGGCGGCGCCGTTCGTCGGCCTCCAGCGCGTCGACTTCGTCGGCCGCTGCGGTGATCCGACGCCAGGGCACGTCGACGCGGTTGGGCACTACCTGGACCGGTTTGCTGTGCGCCCGAAGGAAACTCGCTCGCAAGTTGGGGTGACGGTCGAGCAGCGTCGCCGCGCACTCCCGCAGCAGGTCCGCGTCGAGCTCGCCGGTGATGTCGGCCGCCATCGCGATGACGTAGGGGTCCTCTCCCCCGTCGGTGTCGTCGCCGACGCTCAACTGCGCGAGCGAGAACAGCCCCTGCTGCAGCGGGCTGAGCGCCATCACGTCCTCGATGGCGACCTTCGATTCGGCCTTGGGTTGCGTCGAGGTCACGGCGCGCCCTCTTGCGACGCCGACCACATCGACGTGACCGCCGCCAGCTCATCGGACGACAGACCCGAGGCGGCCATCGGCTCGTGACGCACGTCGGGCGCCTCGCTCTGCGCGGTGGCGTCGACCTTGGCCGCAAGCTCGCCGATCGTGGGGTGTTCGAACACCATTCGGGCGGTGACGGCCACACCCGCGTCGCGCGCCCGTGCCGCGAGTTGGACCGCGAGGATGGAGTCGCCCCCCAACTCGAAGAAGTCGTCGGTGCGGTTCACCTCGGGCACGTTGACGACGTCGGCCAGCAGGGCCGCCAGCACGCGCTCGGTTTCCGTGCGCACGGGTTCGGCCGGCCCGGAGGGGGTGGACGGGCGGCGCTGCTCGGCGGCATCGACGAACTCGAGGTCGCCGTCCGCGGTCCACCGGCCCCGCCTGCCCGTCGCCCGAAGATCGGCTCCGGTCTCGTCGACGACGTGGTCGTAGACGTCGCCGACCACGCCGATCGCGACCGGATCGCGCCAGCCGTCGAGCACGTTGGCCGAGGCCGCCGCGCTGAACCGCTGCACGATACGGCGCTCTTCGCGGTCGGCGATCTGCACGTCGCGCACCCGTTGGCCGGGGTCATCGGCGAATGCGGCCAGCACACGGTTGAGCCATCCGACGAACCGTTCGGCGGTGCTGCGCCGGTACAGGTCGGTCCGGTAGATGACGTGACCGCGGTAGCCGTCGTCGGTGCCGAAGAAGTTGACCGACAAGTCGGCGTGCGCCACGTCGAACGGCGGCTCGAGCGCGGTGAACGTGGTGTCGCCGTCGGCGCGCGACTCGATCACCTGGTCGGCGGGCAGCGCCTCGCGCACGTGCACGACGACACCGAACAACGGGTTGCGCGACAACGACCGTGCCGGGCTGACCGCGTCGACCACCTGGTCGAACGGCAGGTCCTGGTGGGCGTAGGCCTCCAACGCGGTGCCGCGGGCCCGGCGCAGCACCTCGCGCAGAGTCGGGTTGTCGCTCAGATCGTTGCGCAGCACCACGATGTTGATGAAGAAGCCGACGAGCTGGTCGAGCTCGGCCTCGGTGCGGCCCGCGACCGGGGTGCCCAACGGAATGTCCGGGCGCTCACCGGCTTTGTGCAGTGCGACCGCGACGGCCGCCTGCAGCAGCATGAACTCGGTGACACCGAGTTCCGAGCTCAGTTCGGCGAGCTTGCCGCGGGTGGCGGCGTCGATGCCGAACTCGACCGCGTCACCTTCGCCGCTCAGCACGGGCGGACGCGGGAAATCCGGTGTCAGGCCGGGGTCTTCGTGCATACCGGCCAACTGTTCGCGCCAGTACTCGCGCTGCGCCGCGATCGGCCCGTCGGTCTCGCCGAGCAGCGTCGCCTGCCACGCAGCGTAGTCCGCGTACTGGACCGGCAGTGGCGCGAATCCCGGTGCCTCACCGGCCCGCCTGGCGCGGTACGCCCTCAGCAGGTCGGTGAACAACACCATGGCAGACCAGTGGTCGGCGGCGACGTGGTGCACCACCAGCGACACCACGTGCGCATCCGGGGTGGCGAGCACGGCGGCGCGCACGGGCGGGTCGGCTTCGAGGTCGAAGACATGCCTGCGCTCCTCGCCGAGTTCGGTTTCCAACCAGATGTCGTCGGTGCCGTGGGCGCGGCGCACCGCGACCTCGACAGCGTCGTTGACGATCTGGTATGGCGCGCCGTCGATTTCGCGATACGTCGTGCGCAGCACCTCGTGCCTGCCCACCACGTCCCGCACCGCCTGCACGAACGCCTCGGTGTCACACGGTCCGTGGATGCGGGCCGCGAACGGGATGTTGTTGACCGGGCTGGGCCCGTCGATGCGGTATTGGAACCACATGCGAAGCTGCGAGGCCGACATGAGCAGCGGCCCGTCGTGCGGTACGGGCACCAGTCTGGGACGGGCCGGCCCGGCGGCCGACGAGTCGATTCGCTGCGCGAGGGCGGCGACGGTGCCCAGTTCGAAGACCTCGCGCACGCCGATGTCGACGTTGAATGCACTGCGCACTCCGGCAACGAGTTTGGTGGCCAACAGCGAATGGCCACCGAGGTCGAAGAACGAGTCGTCGGCACCGATGCGGTCGCGTTCGAGGAGTTCGGCGAACAGGTCGGCGATTCGGCGTTCGGTCCCGTCGGCGGGTTCGCGGAACGCGGCGCCGGAGTCGATGTCGGGTTCGGGCAGCGCGGCCCGGTCGATCTTGCCGTGCGCGGTGATGGGGATCTCGTCGATGACGACGTAGGCGGCGGGGGTCATGTACTCGGGTAGCGCGGCCGCGACGCGGCTGCGGATCCGCTCGACGTCGACGGTTTCGATGTCCTCGGCAGGCGTGACGTAGCCGACGAGGCTCTTGCCCATGCCGGGCAGATCGCTGACCACCACGACCGCCTGGCCGACGCTGGGGTCGACGGAGATGGCCGCCGCGACCTCGCCGAGTTCGATGCGGAACCCGCGGATCTTGACCTGCTCGTCGGCGCGACCGACGAATTCGATGTCGCCGTCGCCGTTGCGGCGGGCCAGGTCGCCCGATCGGTAGAGCCGACCGCCGGGGTTGAACGGATCGGCGACGAACCGCTCGGCGGTCAGCCTGGGACGGTCGTGATAGCCGTGCGCGATATGTGTTCCGCCGATGTAGATCTCCCCGATCACCCCGACCGGAACCGGGCGCAGGGCGTCGTCGAGCAGGTGGATCTGGGTGTTGATCTTGGGCTTGCCTATCGGCACGATGCGCGTGCCCTGCTTGCCCTCGACCTTGTACCGGCTGGCGTTGATGACGGTCTCGGTGGGCCCGTAGAAATTGTGCAGCAGCGCGTCGAACGTGGCGTGGAACTTGTCGGCCAGCTCGCCGGGCAGCGCCTCGCCGCCGATGGGCACGCGCTGCAGGGTCCGCCACTGATTGACCCCGGGCAGTGACAGGAACAACCCGAGCAGCGAGGGCACGAAATGCATTGAGGTGATGCCCTCGTCGTGCAGCAACTCGGTGAGGTACCCGACGTCGCGCAGACCGTCCGGGCGCGGGATCACCAGGCGGCCGCCGCACGCGAGCATGCCGAAGATCTCGGCGATCGAGACGTCGAAGCTCGGCGAGGCGACCTGTAGCAGCCGCTCGTTCTCGTCGATCCCGTAGTCACCCTTGAACCAGACGAAGTATTCCGCGACGGGCCGGTGGGGCACCGGAACGCCTTTGGGCAAACCGGTCGAGCCCGACGTGTAGATCAGGTATGCGGTGCTGTCCGGGTCCAGCGGGCGGACGCGGTCGGCGTCGGTGGGGTTGGTGGCGGGGAACCCGTCGAGGTCGGTGATCGGTTCCCGGATGGTCAGCTTCGGATCGGAGTCCGACAGGATGAACGTCAGCCGGTCCACGGGATAGGTGGGATCGACGGGTTGGTACACCGCGCCCGCCTTGATCACGCCGAGGGCGGTGATCACGACTTCCGGTGAGCGGTCCAGTAGCACTGCCACCCGATCCTCGGTTCCGATGCCCCGCTCGATCAGCCAGTGCGCCAACCGGTTCGCCGACTCGTTGAGTTCGCGGTAGGTGTAGTTGCGTCCCTCGTAGACGACGGCGACCGCGTCGGGTGTGCGGGTGACCTGCGCCTCCACCAGCGCCGTCATGGTGGATGGTTCGGTGACGAACTCCTCGCCCGCCGAGACCCGGCGGAGCCATTCGACGTCGTCGGGTCCCATCAGGTCGAGATCGCTGACCGGCAGATCGGGGCGTCGCAGCGCATCGTCGAGCAGCACCAGGTAGTGCTCGAGCAGTTGTCGGACCAGCGCCGCGTCGAGGATCTCGACGAGGTACTCGGCCTCCACCACGATTCCGGGAGCGTCGAACTCCACCATGAAACCCAGCGGCAGCTGGGTGAGGTGTCCGCGTAGTTCGGCTCGGCGGCAGGTGATTCCGGGCGGGTTGAATCCCTGACCGTCGGCGCCGCGGGCCCCGAAGGTCACCCGCGTCATCCGTTCGACGCCGTGGCGGCGATCCGGGTTCAGTTCGCGCACCACCCGGTCCAGGTTCACGCGCTGATGCGCGAACGCGCCGACCGCGGTGTCGCGGGCGGCGGCGAGG
Organism: Mycobacterium sp. E136; assembly: GCF_001666865.1. Taxonomy (NCBI): domain Bacteria; kingdom Bacillati; phylum Actinomycetota; class Actinomycetes; order Mycobacteriales; family Mycobacteriaceae; genus Mycobacterium; species Mycobacterium sp. E136. The sequence continues at coordinate 13,624 of NZ_LZJE01000004.1, read as the reverse complement.
ACGTCGCGGAAGTTCTGATGTGCTCCCGCGCCCAGGCGCAGCGCCACCGTGTTGCCGTAATAGCCGATCACGTCCTCGACGTCGGCGGTGCGGTTCAGCACGGGTGTGGCGACCAGGAAGTCGTCGGCGTGGGTGTAGCGCTGCAGCAGCACCCCGAAGGCGGCCAGCAGCACCATGTACGGCGTCGCACCGGACTCCTTGGCCAGCGCGGCGACCCGATCGACGGTCGCATCGGGCAACTGCAGCGTCAGCCGTTGCGACCGCCAGTTCGTCGGCACCGCAGAGCCGTTGGGACCGGGCAGCTCGAGCGGTTCGGGTGGGTCGGCCAGCACGTCGCGCCAGTAGTCCAGGTCCTCGTCGACCGGGCCGAGCGCATGCGACGGCGGCGTGACCGCGGGTGCCAGCGCTTCACCGGCGTAGGCGCGCGTCAGGTCGCCGAAGAAGACCTGCCAGCAGCCGTCGTCCCAAGCGATGTGGTGCGCGACGAGCAGCATGACGTGTTCGTCGGGCGCGGTACGCACGAGCGTCAGCCGCAGCGGCGAATCGGCGCTCAGATCGAAGGAGGCGCCGAACTCGCGCTGGGCCAGCACCTCGAGGCGCAGCCGACGCGCGTGTTCGGACAGGTCCGTCAAATCGTGCACGGCCCAGCCGGGTGACAGGTCCTCGTGCACGGTCGGTTGTGGTTCGCCGTCCTCGTCGACGCCGTAGGTGGTGCGCAGCAGCGAATGACGCGCTGCGACCGCCTTGACCGCGTCATGCAGGCGGACGACATCGAGGTCACCGGTGAGCCGGTAGGACAGGCAGATGTTGAGGATGGCGCCGGTCGGGTCGGCCGCCTGGACGAACCACATGCGGCGCTGCCCGTCGGACAGGCCGACCTGCGCGTCCGAGGCGTTCTCCGCGCGCAGTCCCCGCTCGGCGAGCTTGCGACGCAGCAGCTCGAGCCGGCGGTCTTGTACCTGCTCGCGGATGTCGACCGTGTCAGTCACGCGTTGTTCACCTTTTCTGATCGTTTGGTGCTGTCGAGGTCGGCGACGAGCTCGCCGCCGGTGATGCCGCCGAGCAGCACGGCCAGCGACACCTTGTGGCCGGTCGCGCGCTGCAGCCGATTACGGAGGTCGAGAGCCAGCAACGAGTCGACCCCGAGGTCGAGCAGCGACGTGTCGAGATCGATTGCGTCCGCCTCGATGTCGAGGACCGCGCCGAGCTCAGCCCTTACCAGCGCCGTGGTGTCGACATCGGATTCGGTTGACGCCGTGTTCATTTCGACGTGGCCGTCGGTTCGGCTTCCCAGGAACACCCGCAACCGGGTCTCGTCGGCGCTGAACAGCAGCGGGTCCTGGACGTGGTCACGAAGGCTGGCCTCGACGGCCGCGTCCGGTGCCATCGCCAGCAGCCCGGACCGCTCGATCTTGGTGACCTCGGCCGCGTCGGCGATGCCGCTGCCGCGCCACAGCCCGTACCTGGCCGCCACGCAGTGTTGACCTTCGGCGCGCAGTTGACCCGCCATCACGTCGAGCATCCGGTTGGCGGCCGAGTATGCGGCGTGACCGCGACCGCCCCAGACACCCGACACCGAGGAGCACACCAGGATTCGAGCGTCGGAGCGCAGGGGCCAGGACTCGGCCATCCTGGCCAGCCCGCCGATCTTCGCGTTCGCCGCGTCGACGAACGCCTCGGAGGTGAGCGCGTCGCGGTCGGCGAACGTCGCCGCGCCCGCGGCGTGGATGAGCAGCGACGCCCCAGCGCCTGCGTACTGCCCGGCAGCCGCAGCGACCTGCTCGCCGGAGGTGATGTCGCACCGGGGCGCGACCACCTCGAGATCCCGTGCGGCGGCGGCGAGTTCGGCGCAAACGGCGTCGTCGACGCCGCTGCGGCTGAGCAGCACGATGCGGCGCGCCCCGTGGGCGGCGAGATACCGCGCGAAGTGCAGCCCGACCGCGCCGTTGCCGCCGGTGATCACCACATCGTCGAACGCCCCGGGCTCCGAGAGCCAGGACGGTGCCGGCTCCACAGACTCACCGACGGATCGGACGTAAACCTCTGGGCCTGAGCCGTTGTCGCGCACCGCCGCCTCGTCGGCGCGCGAGAGAAGTGCGCCGACCACCGTTGCGCTGAGCGCGTCGTCGGGGTCCCACGACGGGAGGTCGAGATGTCTGAACACCTGCTCCGGACGCTCGAAGCCGAGGCTGCGGTGCATCGCGGCCAGCGCGGCCTGGGCGGGCAGGGCGACCGGCTCTGCGGGGTGCACGTGCTCACCGCCGACGGTGACCAGGCACACCGCGCGGCATTGCGGTCCTGCGGCGTCGACGTAGTCGAGCAGACCCTCGCCGGCGAGTTGGGCGAGCTCGTGGGCCGCGCGTTCGACGTCGGGGTGGTCCAGCAGGGACGCGACGGCGACGACGAGGTCGGCCTCGGTCGGCTCCACGACCTCAGCGTCGCTGCGGTGCAATGCCGTTCGCAGCGTCTCGGCGAGCGGCCCGCGCGGACCGGCAAGGTCGACGACCGCGACCCGCTGTCCGGGTGCGTCCGGACTGATCGCGGTGATGTTCCACGCCTCGCGGGCGACGGTGAGGCCGTAGACCGGTGCCAGCGGTTGCGGTTCGGCCCACAGCCGGAGCGCCCGCATCGGCGCGTTCGGGAAGCCACGCAAGTGCGGCTGGGTGTCGATGTCCGCCATGTCGGCCCACCGGAATTCGGGGTCGGCCACGGCGACTGCAGCGATGTTGGCCGATACCGAGTCAATGAGCGGATGGTCGCGGTGCCCCGAGCCGACGACCACCGGATCGTCCTCGGACAGGATCTCCCCCAGCGCGAACAGCAGGGTCGGATGCGCCGACATCTCGATGTACGCGGTGGCGCCGTGGCGCCCTGCGGCGGCAACGGCACGATCGAATCGCACGGCGTTGCGCAGGTTCTCGTACCAGTAGGACGTGAAGTCGGTTCCCGCGGGCACGACGTCCGCCGTGGTGGATCCGATGAACCGAATCGGCGCGTCGGCGAAGTCGGCGTCCGGGAGCATGGCGAGCAGGTCGTCGCGCACCCGTTCCAGCGCGCTGGTGTGACCGGGGTAGTTCACGTCGAGTTCGCGGGCGAACAGGCCCTGTTCGGTCGCCGTCGCGAGCAACGCGCCGATCGCGGCCCGCTCCCCCGAGATCGCCACCGACGCCTCGGCGTTGACCGCGGACACCTCGAGCCAGCCGGGGGTCGACTCGATCAACCGTTCGGCGTCGGCGAGCGAAACCCCCAGCGCGGCCATGCCGTAGTCGCCCGAGAGACGGTCGACGGCCGTGGCGCGGGCGACGACGACGGCGGCCGCATCCGGCAGCGCGATGCTCCCGGCGACATAGGCGGCGGCGACCTCACCGAGGCTGTGGCCGACCACGAGGTCCGGCACGATCCCGCACGAGCGCCACAGGTGGGCCAGCGCGACGGCATGGGTGAACTGGGCCGACTGGATCTCGGTCTGCGACCAGGTCCCGCCAGTGGTGTCGGAGGTCAGGTACGGCAGCGGTGAGGGCTGCCCCGCGGCGACGAACGCCTCGGCGCAGCGGTCGGCGAGCGTGCGGTACACCCCCGACCGCCGGTAGGCGTCCGCGCCCATGGACGGCCACTGGTTGCCCTGCCCCGGGAACACGAAAGCCGTTCGCATCGTTGGTGATTGCGACGATCGGGCCACCAGCGGATGCGTGCGGCCGTCGGCGACCGCGCGGAGCCCGTAGGCCAGTTCGGCGGTGTCCGCAGCGCGGACCACGGCGCGGTGCCTGCGCAACCGTCGGGTGCGTAGCATCGTCGCGGCGACGGCCCGCACGTCGGGTTCGCGCTCGAGATAGCGCAGTATCGCCTCGGCGTCGGCGGCGAGAAGTTCCTCGGCGTGCGTGCTCAACACGACGGGCACCCGGCCGTCGGGAAATCCGGTGGGCATCACGCCGCCTCGGGTCGCGTCGCCGGAACCGAGACGATCACGTGGGCGTTGGTACCGCTCATACCGAACGCGGTGACCGCCGCGAACCGCTCACCGTTGATGTCCGGCCAGGGTGTCAGCTCGGATGCCAGACGCAGTCCCTGGCATTCCCAGTCGATTTCGCGGCTGGCTTCGTCGGTGTGCAGCGTGGCGGGGATCGCGCCGTGTTCGGCGGAGATCAGTGCCTTGGCCAGGCCGAGCCCGCCGGCGGCGGCCTGCGTGTGGCCGAGGTTCGACTTCACCGAACCCAGCAGCGGACCCTCGCCGGGTTCGGTGACGCCGTACGTGCCGGCGAGCGAGAGCAATTCCGTGCGGTCGCCGAGCCGGGTGCCGGTGCCGTGCCCCTCGACCATCCCGACGTCCTGCGGGCGCAGGCCGCTCGATTCGAGTGCGCGTGCGAACAACCGCGACTGCGCCCGGCCGCTCGGTGCGGTCAGGCCGACGGAACGCCCGTCCTGGTTGAGGCAGGTGGCCCGCAGTTCGGCGAGGATCTCACGCCCGTCGCTCAAGGCTCGAGATCTTCGCTGCAGCACGAACATGGCCGCGCCCTCGGCCCATACGGTGCCGCTGGCCAGTGCGCTGTAGGGCCGGCAGTGGCCGTCGTCGGACAGCGCGTGCTGTTTGGAGAATTCGACGAAGAAGCCGGGTGAGCCCATCACGCAGACCCCGCCGGCCAGCGCGACGTCGCAATCCTGCGACCGCAGGGACTGTGCCGCGGTGTGAATCGCGGTCAGCGTCGACGAGCAGGAGGTGTCGATCGTCAGCGCAGGCCCGGCCAGCCCCAGGGTGTAGGCGATGCGGCCGCTGATCACGCCGAGCGCAGTGCCGGACATCAAATGCCCGGTCAGATTGGAGAATTCGGCAAGGTCGGGGCCGTACCCCATCACCGAGGCGCCGACGTAGCAGCCGGCGTCGTGACCCGCCAGATCGTCGGGGTTGATCCCACTGTTCTCCAGCGCCCGCCACGCCACACGCAGCGCGACCCGCTGCTGCGGATCCATCGCCACGGCCTCCCGCGGTGAGATCCCGAAGAACTCCGGATCGAAACTCGCTGCATCGTCGAGGAATCCACCTAGGTCGTGGATGCGTTTGAACCCGTCGCGCTGTGAACCGTCGAGGATGTCGCGCACCGACCATCCGCGATCCCGCGGGAACGGGCACAGGCCCTCACGTCCGTTGACCAACAGGTCCCAGTAGTTGTCGGCGGTGTCGATCCCCCCCGGCGCCTCGATCGCCATCCCCACGATGACGATGGGATCGTCGACGCCGTGTGGCGCGCTAACCGACATTGACCAACTCCGCGACCGCGTCGAGGTGGTCGTCGATGTAGAAGTGTCCGCCGTCGAACAGCGACAACGTGAAGGCGCCCTGGGTGTGGGTTTCCCATCCGCGCAACATGTCTGGACTGATGCGGTGGTCGTCGCGGCCGCCGATCGTGTGGATGTCGGCAGCGAGGCGGACGTCGGGTTCACACGCGTAGCGGTTGAACGCCACATAGTCCGCGCGCACCGCGCGCACGAGCAGTTCGATGAAGTCCTCGTCGGCCAGCAGCCGGGGGTCCGTTCCACCCAGGTCGACCATGTTGGCCACGACTTCGGCGTCGGCGGTCGGCAGTCTCGGTGAGGTGGCGATTGTCGACGGCGCCTGGCTCGCCGAAACCCACAGCTGGCGTACGGGAACGCCGTGACGTTCTGCCACACGGCCGAATTCGAACGCGATCACCGCGCCCATGCAGTGGCCGAACAGTCGCAGCGGACCCAGCTCGGACCAGTCCCCCGCGGCGAACAGGTCGGCGGCCAGATCCTCCACCGTGTCCGGCGCGGGATGGCTCAGCCGGTCCGCCCGCTGCGGGTACTGGACCACATAGGCGTCGTCACCGGTACGGGCCAAGGCCGAGGCGAAGGCCCGATACGCCGCCGCAGCACCGCCCGCATGGGGGAAGACGACTGTCGCCCCGTCACTGGACTGCCCAGCGGAGCGTTTGATCCAGGGCGCGAAGGTCAGCTGGCTTCGTTCGTCGATCATCGTGTCGGGGTCGCGTCGGGACGGCGATGAAGCCCGGGCAGGTGCGGTCGGCGGGCCTGCGATCGCGCGGTGAAAACACTCATGAATTCCTCCGTGTGATTAGCGCAGGCTGTCCTAAGTCGGAAGTGAGGTTACCCTATCCTTCTCGACGCGGACACGGCTACGTCGCCCCTCCGGCGGGCCGCCTCAAGAGTCCCTGGCGCAACCACCTCTCAGTGCGGCCGCACGGCGTTGACGTGTGCAAAGACGCTACCCGTCCGCTGCGGCCATCACCCACCCACTCGCGGCGACGCGCTGATTCCAGAACTGCGCATACTGCCCGCCGCGGGCCGTCAGCTCGGCGTGGCTGCCCTGGTCCTCGACCGTTCCGTCTGCTGACAGAACCACAATGTTGTCGGCGGCGGTGACCGTGGACAGCTTGTGGGCGATCACGATGACCGTGCTGCGCCGGGCCAATGTCCGGATCGATTCGGCGACGTGGTGTTCGTTCTCGGGATCCAGCGCGCTGGTCGCTTCGTCGAACAGCACGATCGGCGCGTTCTTGACCAGCGCCCGCGCAATGGACACCCGCTGCCGTTCGCCGCCCGAGAGCGCCGAACCGCCCTCGCCCACCCGGGTCTGCCAGCCGTCGGGCAGTCGCTCCACGACCGACAGCAGGCCCGCGGTCCGGGCCGCCTCGACGATGGCGTCGTCGCCGGCGTCGGGCCGGCCGATGCGGATGTTCTCCCGCAGCGTGTCGTCGAACAGGTACACGTCCTGGAACACCAGCGACAGCTGCGCCATCAGATCGGCGGTGAGCTGGTCGCGGACGTCCACCCCGCCGACGCGCACCACGCCGGCGTCGACGTCGTAGAAGCGGGCGATCAGCTTGGTGATCGTCGACTTACCCGACCCGGACGGACCGACCAGCGCGGTCAGGGTGCCCGGTTCGGCGACAAAAGTCACGTCGGACAACACTTTTCGGTCCGAGTAGCCGAACGCGACGCGATCCAGCTCGACGCGCCCGGGTGTTGAGAGCGCGCTCGCGGCGGCGGGTTCCGGCAGTGCCGGGGTGTCCAGGATCGTCGTGATGCGCGCCAACTCCGCCGTCGCCAACCTGACCGCGGATCCGAGCTCGGCCAGCTGGGACAGCGGCGAGGCGAACCGGGCCGCGAGCCCGAGGATGGCGACCAACGTGACCGGGTTGACGTCGCCCTGCACCGCCACCCACACGCCGGCGGCGATCAGCGCCGAGAACACCGCCTGCACCGCAACGCCGTTCAGCAGCAGCCCGGTCACCGACTGCCACAGGGCGGCGCGTCCGGCGCGATGCTGATCTCGCAGTGCGTCACCGAGCGGCGTGTAGTCACCCCCGGTGCGGCCGAACGCCCGCAGCACCGGTTGGTAGCGCGCGAACTCGATCACTCGGTTGTTGACCTCGGTCGCCGTGTCGTGCGTCCGCTCCTCGGCGGTGGCGATCAGCCGCGAGGCGAACCGCCCGCATACGACCAGCAGCACACCGCCGACCAACGCGACGAGCCCGACGCGCCAGTCGAAGAAGAACAACCCGATCACGACCGTGACCGCGCTGACGGTGTTGACCACCAGCGGGGTAACCAGGTTGCCGCCGCTCGTGCCGACGAACACCGTTCCCTTGACCGCGATTTGGGAGACCTTGCCGACCGTCTCGCGGGTGAACCAGCCCAGCGGCAGCGTCACCATGTGGTCGCCGAGCCGGTGGTGCAGCAGACGCATCGTGGTCAGCGCCATTCGGATCGCGAGTTTCGCCTGCAGGTAGTTGAGCGCCGAGGCGACCAGCACGGTGAGCGCCATGATCCCCAACCAGCGGCCCGCGGCGGCGAAGTCACCGTCGAACAACGACACGGTCACCGGCACCAGGAGCAGCATCACCAGGCCGTGCAGGACGCCGTAGACGGTCACCACCGACAGGAAGCTGAACATCCGGCCCCGCTGCGGGCCGAGGATCTGCAGAAAGCCCCGGACCATCGCGCGACCTCCCATTCCTGCGCGTTACCTGCGGTGTAGGTTCGCCACATCCGCGCGTATTGCCCGCCTGCAGCAAGCAGTTCATCGTGCCTGCCCTGTTCGACGACGCGTCCAGAGTCGAGCACGACGATGTTGTCCGCGGAGACGATCGAGCCAAGGCGGTGCGCGATGACCAGCACGGTGCGTCCGACGATGAGACGCGACAGCGCCTCTTGGATCAGGACCTCCGAGTCGGGATCGGCGAACGCCGTCGCCTCGTCGAGCACCAGGATCGGCGTGTCGGCCAGCAGAGCGCGCGCAATGCTGACGCGTTGCGCCTCGCCGCCGGAGAAGTGCGCATCCTCATCGACGATGGAGTCATACCCGTTGGGCAGCGCCAAGATCCGGTCGTGGATGCGGGCGGCCTTCGCCGCGGCGACGACCTCGTCGTCACCGGCGTCGGACCGGCCGAGTCGGATGTTGTCGGCGACGCTGATGCCGAGAAGTTGCACGTCCTGCAGGACGAACCCGACATGCCGGTACAGCTCTGCCGAGTCGATGTCGCGCACGTCGACCCCTCCGATGCGGACCGCACCCGCGGCGACGTCGTGAAATCGCGGCACCAGCGTGGCCAGCGTCGACTTGCCGCTGCCCGACGGACCGACGAGCGCGGTGATGGTCCCGGCCCCGAGCGTGAGCGAAACGTCGTGCAGGACGGTGTGCTCACCGTCGTATGAGAACCGCACACCGTCGAACTCGACCGAATTGTCCTGCGGCACCGCGGCTTCACGAGGGACGGGCAGCGCCGGTGTGTCCAGGAGGCGCTGCAGGCGCCCGGCGGCGGCCGCGGCCTGCCGTTTGATGTGCGTCGAGTAGCCGACGGTCAGGACGGCGGCCGGGATGGTCACGGCCACCAGCGTCGAGCCGAGCACCTCGATCGGGCTGACCCAGCCGCTGCGGACGAACCAGTATCCGCCGGCCAAGTTGGCCAGCAGCAGCACCGGGGTGTCGATGAAGATCGACGACACCGCCTTGACCCGCACCAGCGGCCCGATCCATTCGGCGAAACCGTCGTTGAACTCGTCGGCGGCGTCGGCGAAACGCTTGTGCGCCTTGCCCGCCTGACCGAAGGTCTTGACCACCGATACCCCGGCGATGAACTCGACGATGGTGGCGCTGATCCGCTCGACTCCCCGATCGAGCCGTTCCATCTGGGTTCGGGAGTCGCGGCCGAGCGCGAGGTAGACCCCGATGTAGAACGGCACGGTGGCCATCGCGAGCAGGCCCAGCCGCCAGTCGAGATAGAAGCAGTAGATGAGGCCGAACAGCGGCGTGGCCAGCGCACCGGTGTTCTCCACCGCGGAATGGGCCACCAGGAAATGCAATTCGCCGACATCGTTCTGGACGGCCTTGCGCACCTCGCCCGACGACCTGCCGCCGAACCAGCCCAGCGGCAACCGGCCGAGCTTGTCGACGATGCGCAGCCGCAGCGACCGCTGCAGGTCCACGTCGGCGAAGTGGGTGATCGTCAGCGCGGCACCGCCGGCCAGCGTGCGCACCAGCAGCGCGACGATCACCACGGCGACGATCGTCCAGAGCCTGGCGGTGTCGGGCGGGCCCTGCGCGAGCAGTTCACGGCCGATCTCGACGATCCCGATGAACGGCACGATCGTGGCCGCCGACGCCAGCAGCTGGTACCGCTGCGCCCGTGACGACCGCGCCCGGGTGGGGGCGAGCAGCTGCTGTAGCGCGAGCTTGTCGTAGGTGGCCGCCCGCTTCGCCGCGTCGCCCGCGGGTTCGGGTGAATCCGTCTCGACGACGGGCGCTGGTTGCACGGCGGTCATGCACCCTCCAGGTCTCGGGGTAAGGGTCGCCTAACCCTACCGGCCGCGTGACGGCTGGCGGTCGCTACGTAACGTGAAGTGGTCGGTTACGGGCTCACTCCTCTCTCGAAAGGGACCTTTATGGATCTGGCAGGCGTCGGTGTCTGGAGTTCGCAGTTGCGCTACGGCGATCAGGGTCAAGCGGCCGAGGCCGCCGCGGAGTTGGAGGAGCTCGGGTTCACCGCGCTGTGGATCCCCGACGTCGGTGGGCCCGTCCTCGACTCGGTGGAACACCTGCTCTCGGCGACCAAGCAGGTGGTGATCGCCACCGGCATCCTGAACCTCTGGATGCACGAGCCCGCTGATGTGGCCGCCCGCTACGCGGCGCTGACCGAAAGCCACGGTGAGCGCTTCCTGCTCGGCATCGGGGTGAGCCATGCACCGTTGATCGACAGCAAGGAACCGGGGCTCTACCGCAAACCGCTGGCCGCGACCCGCAAGTACTTGGACGGGATCGATGCGACCCCACAGCCGGTTCCGGTCGCCAACCGCGTGCTCGCGGCCCTGGGCCCGAAGATGCTCGAACTGGCCGCGACCCGGGCTCGCGGCGCACACCCCTATCTCGTCACCCCGGACCACACCCGGTATGCGCGCGAGCATCTGGGTGAGGGTCCGCTGCTGCTGCCCGAGCAGACCGTGCTGCTCACGACCGACCGGGACGAGGCACGCTCCGTCGGAACCGATTGGCTGCGTTCGTATCTGGCGCTGCCCAACTACCGCAACAACCTGTTGCGGTCGGGATTCACCGAAGACGACGTGGAGACGGTCAGCGACCGGCTGTTCGACGCGATCATCGCCTGGGGTGATGAGAAGACCGTGCTCAACCGCGTCCAGGAGCACCTCGACGCCGGCGCCGATCACGTGTGCATCCAGGTGCTCACCGCCGATCCGCGGGAGTTCCCGCACGATCAGTGGCGTCGGTTGGCGGCGGCGCTCCGCTGAGGCGCTAGGCCGACGACTCGAGCTCGGACAGCACGGCCGCGCTGTCCATCTGGGCTACCTCGAGGTAGACCTCGGCGACCGCGTTGAGCCGCTCACCGTCCGGTTCACGGCGCAGGAGCCGTTCGGCGAGCTTGGCGACGCACCTGGTGGCGAACATGTCGGTGACCAACACCGTCGGGGTGTCCAGCCAGTCGCGCACCTGGGCGATCACCTGCGTGGCCAGCACCGAATCCCCGCCGAGGGAGAAGAAGTCGTCGTCGATCCCGATCCGGACGTCGACGTCGAGCACATCTGCGACGATCGCGACCAGCGCCGACTCCAGCGGTGTGGTCGGCGCCCGATACTCCTGTGCCGCAGGCGGTTCCGCATCGGCCAGCAGGTGCGCCACGGCCTTGCGGTCGATCTTGCCGTTGACGGTGAACGGTATCCGGTCGGACACCACGATGATCTTCGGGATCATGTGCGCCGGTCCGAGATCGGACATCGCCGCGGTCACCGCCCCCGCGTCGACCGACGGATCGTCGGTGCGCACCAGCGCCGCGAGCACGTCGCGCTCGGCGGGGACAACGGCGGCGACCGCGGCGTCGATGCCGCCGATGCGCTTGAGCGCGGCCTCCACCTCGCCGAGTTCGATGCGGTATCCGCTGATCTTGACCCGGTGGTCGACGCGCCCGACGAACTCCAGCGTGCCGTCAGGCAGGTAACGCACGAGATCACCGGTGCGATACCAGGTTCGGCCGTCATGTTCGACGAACTTCTCGGCGGTCAGGTCGGGCCGTCCGCGGTATCCGCGGGCGATACCCCGGCCGGTGAACCAGAGTTCGCCGGGCACCCAGTCGGGGCAGTCCGAACCGTCGGCGGCCGCGACGCGGCAGGCGTTGTTCGGGAACGGCGTGCCGTAGGGCACCGACGTCCAGCGCGCCGGCGGGTCGTCGACCTCGCAGATCGTGCCGTGCACGGCGGTCTCGGTCGCGCCCCCCAGGCCCGCGGCGCGCACCTCGGGAGCCGAGTTCCGCAGGGCGCGAATCAGTTCCGGCCGCACCCAGTCTCCGCCGAGCAGCACCACGCGCAGACCGGTCAGCCGATCGCCGCCCACCTCGAGGAGCATGTCGAGCCAACCGGGCATCCAGTTCAGGAACGTCACGCCGTGCTGCTGGATCAGCCTGGCCCAGGTGTCGGGGTCGCGACGCTGATCCTCGTCGACCACCACCACCGCGCCGCCCGCGCGCAGCAACGCGAAGATCTCCAGTACCGACATGTCGGCTTCCAGCGACGCCATGGCCAGGCTGCGGTCGCTGGCGCGCAGTCCGAAGTGGTCGGTGACGAACTCGATGGTGTTCATGACCGCGTCGTGGGTGAGCTCCACACCCTTGGGCTCGCCGGTGGAGCCCGACGTGAACAGCACGTAGGCAAGCGAATTCGGATCGACGTCGGCGGGTTGCGCGTCGGCGCCGCGAGCGGACGCGTCGGTGACCGTGACGACCGGCACGCCGGTGTGCGTCGCCTCGGCGCCACCGCAGACGAGTACCGCGGTGACCCCGCTCGACTCCAGGATCCGCGCGCTGCGCTCGGCGGGCTGGTCCGCGCCGATCGGGAGGTAGGCCGCGCCCGCCGCGAGGATGCCGAGCACCCCGAAAATCTGCTCGGCGCACTTGGGTCCGATCAGGGCGACGAGGTCACCGGGGCGAACGCCGTTGTCGCGCAACGTCGCCGCGACGCCTAGCGCGCGGGTGCGCAGTTCGCCGTAGCTCAGGTCGCCGTGACGGCTGACCACCGCCGGTGCGCCGGGGTTGTCGAGGGCGTTGCGGAAAAAGCCGTCGTGGATCGCCTCGCCGCTCGGCGGGGCCGTCGTGCCGTTCACCGCTTGGCGCACGGCTCGTTGCGCCTCGGTCACCGCGGGCGGATCGGGTGCGTCCCACGCGGCGTCATCGGTCGCCAGTCGGCTGAGTTCGGCGAGGTGATAGGCGAACATCGCGTCGGCCACACCCGGACGGAAGGCGTCGACGCGCACGTCCCAGTTGATCATCAGGCCGTCGGCCAGCGGGGTCGCCTGCGCGTCGATGAGCACCTGTGGCCCTTGCGAAATCGTCCACACAGGAGCGCCGAACTGGTCGGTCACCTCACCGGCGAACAGATCGCCGAGGCCCAGTGCGCTGGTGTAGACGATCGGGGCGAGCACCTGGTTGCCACGGTGCCGCCCGAGGTCCCTGAGCACCGACAGACCGGAGTAGCTCGAGTGCCGAGCGGTGTTGTGCAGGGTCTCCTGGACGGTGCGCGCCCGCTGCGCGGGTGTGCGGGTTTCGGTGAGGTCGATGTCGAGCATCAGCGAGGACGTGAAGCAGCCCACGAGCTTCTCGACGTCGGGGTGGAACGGCTCGCGCCCGAACATCGGCAGGTTGAGCAGGAACCGCGAATTGCTCGACCACCGCGCCAGCGCATGGGAATACGACGCCGCGACGGCCATCGCCGGCGTGATGCCGCGGCGGTGCGCGGCGGCGAACAGGGCGTCTCGGGTTGCGACGTCGAAGATGTGCCACAGGCGGACGCTGCGCCGGGGGTCGGCCTGTTCGGCGGGCGGCACCAACGGCAGTGCGGGCGCTTCGGGGAGTTCCGGGATGCGCTCGGTCCACCATCGCACGTCGTCGTCGGACGGGCCGGAGTCCGACGCGGTCAGCGCGGCCCGGTATTCGCGGTAGCTGTATCCGAGGTCGGCAAGCTCACCGCCGCGGTAGAACACGGCGAGGTCGGCCATGAACTTGCGGTAGCTCACCGCGTCGGCGGCGTTCATGTCCATGTCGACATGCAGCCGGGTGCGCCCATCGGGGCGCAGCGACAGGCTCAGCTC
>NZ_LZJE01000003.1:0-29425 GCF_001666865.1 Mycobacterium sp. E136 | reverse complement strand
GAGGCTGATGATGCCCTCGACCTCGACGTCGGGACCGCACCAGGCCATCCGCACCTCGTGCGCCAACGCGAGCAGGTCGTCGAGGCGATCATCCGGCAGCTGCAGCACCTGCAGCGTCTGGTCCTGGTTCAGGCCTTCGCCGCGCTCGAGCACCTGCTCGCGGGCCACTGCCAGAATGTCGCTCACGGATCACCTCTCGCCACTTGAACACGTCGGCGGGCCGACAATTGAACGCTGTTCAGGTTAGGGTACGGCCGTGCAGCTTCACAAACGCGACGTGGTGCAGGCGGCGACCACGCTGCTGGACACGTACGGCCTGGCCGACCTGACCATGCGGCGGCTGGCGCGCGAGCTCGAGGTCTCCCCCGGCGCGCTGTACTGGCACTTCACCAGCAAGCAGCAGCTGCTCGGCGCGGTTGCCGACAGGATCCTCGAGCCCGTCGGGGACGCCGCAGGAAGCTGGCGCGAGCGGGTTTCGGCCCTCTGCGCGGCCCTGCGCGACGCCCTGTTGTCGCACACCGACGGCGCCGAGTTGGTGTCGGCCAGCTTCGCCGCCGGGCAGTCGTCGGCGATGACGCGCATCCTCGAGCGGCTCACCGCGGCGGCGGTTGATGCCGGTGTGCCCGCGGCCCACGCCGAACTGGCCGCCCGCACGGTCGTGTACTACGTGCTCGGTTTCATCGTTGACGAGCAGTCACGCCTGCAGTGGGATGCGGCTGGCGCCGAACTCCCCGTCGACCAGTCGGTGCTGACCGAGGACGCGTCCGCGCGGTTCCGTTTCGGGGTGAACCTCCTCATCAGCGGAATCCGCGAGCGGCAAGATCAACCGGTCTAGAAGCCGCGGTAGTTCCGGACGTCGTTCATCCACCGGGGATCGCCTGCGTCGACAGAGGCGGTGAGGGCCCACATCTGGACTCCCTGTTCGTGCCCGCCCACCATTGCGAAGCCGAGCTGGCGGCGGGTTTCGCTGGGGCCAGGCCGAATGATCACCTCGACGATCTTGTTCGGACGGCCCTCGGCCGTCACATCGGCGAACTCACCTTGGTCGTAGACCGGACTTTCGGCTACGACGATGTTGTCGGCTTTCGGCGCTTCATTGCCGCTCCCGACAAGCGATGCCAGATCCGGATACGTGCGGCCGGGGTCCATCTTCAGGACCGGGGCGTACACGCATGAGAGCAGATTTTCGCCTTCATCGGTGGGCGCCGACTTCTCGGCGTAGTCCACCACGGTCAGATAGGTGTTGACGATCGCCTGGCCCGCGGCGCTCGCATCGTCGAGGGCCGCAAACGGGACCGGGGCCTTCTGGCGGGAGGCGCCGGAGTCCTCGAGCGCGGTGCGCCACTTGTCGCGCCAGGCGTCGGCGTGCCCGGAGATGTAGGGCACGCACCGATCGATCCGGTCGGAGTAACTGAGTTTCATGAACTCGGAGTGGGCCGACTCGATGGTGGTCGGGGGCGGGCTGGGCCGGTAGAAGAAGTTCATGATCAGCGAGGTGCCACCGACGATGGCGCCGACGATCGCGATCGTCGTTGTCGTCCACCAGTGTTGCCGACCCGGACTCCACCCCGAAGCCCTGGCCGCCTCGTCGGATTGCTTTACCACCGAGCCGTAAGTTACCGGACTGACCGACGCAAAATGGCAGATCAGCGGCGATGTCATAGCGCTCGACTAACGTTCCGCCCATGATCACCGTCGACGACGTCCGGCGCATCACCGCGACGTTGCCGCGCTCTTACGAGGCGATCGTCCGGGACCGGATCAGGTTCCGCGTCGGGCAGATCGTCTACGTCGCGTTCTCGCGCGACGAGACGGTGATGGGCGTCGCGTTTCCCAAGGAGGAGCGGGCGGCGATGGTCGCCGCCGAGCCCGACAAGTTCGCCCTGCCGCGTGAGTCGGAGATGCGGTTCAACTGGATGCTGGTGAAGCTCGACGCGATCGAGTACGACGAACTGCGCGAGCTGGTGATCGACGGCTGGCGGATGTGCGTGCCGAAAAGCGTTAGCGCAACGGTCAACTGATCGGATACTCGACCCGGTTGTCGCCGTCCCAGTGACGCAGCCCGGTCAGCGTGCCCCGCACGTCGCGGCCGACCGATTTGACCGTCAGCGCGGCGGGCAGCTTGTCGGGAGCGACGCGACGTGCCAGCGTCACGTGCGGCGTCCACTGTCCCGGATCGGCGTGCCCCAACGCGCCTTTCGGCATGTGCGGCAGACACAGTTCGTGCACCTGGCGATGCAAACCCAGCAGTCCGTCGGACGGCACCACCAGGCGAACCAGCGTGAACACCCTGCCGCCGAACAGCATCGGCGCCCCGACCGTGCAGGGCAGCGGCAACCGCGCCAGCACCGGGCACAACGCGGTATTGACCGCCTCGTCGATGTCCTCCGCGACGGTCACGGTGATGTGCGGGCGGTTGCTCGGCGACGTATTGCTCGCCTGACTCCGAATACCGGCCCGCGTCAGGTCATCCCAGACGCGGCGGAGCTTCGCGTCCGTGTCCGGATCGAACGTCAGCTCGACCGAATGCACCATCGTCAGACCAGGCTCGTGAACCAGTCGGGATCGAACGCCGCCGCGCTCATCGCCTCGAACTCCTGGGCGGTCAGCGCGCCGGCACCCGCGGGCA
This sequence comes from Mycobacterium sp. E136, assembly GCF_001666865.1. Classification (NCBI taxonomy): domain Bacteria; kingdom Bacillati; phylum Actinomycetota; class Actinomycetes; order Mycobacteriales; family Mycobacteriaceae; genus Mycobacterium; species Mycobacterium sp. E136. The sequence goes on along the minus strand of NZ_LZJE01000003.1, from coordinate 26,796 downwards.
GAATCGCCCGGAGTGGGGCAAGCCCGGCGAGGGCTGAGCGGTTGCCCTGTTCGGCGATGTCAGGGTCGGGCGGCCATGCGCCGATCACCAACCCGGCACACGAAACACCTTCACGGGCAAGGGCTTCCAGCGTCAGCGCGGTGTGGTTGAGCGTGCCGAGACCCGCAGCGACGACCACCAGCACCGGAGCGCCGAGGTCGACGGCGAGGTCACGCAGCGTCGCTTCGGCGCCGATCTCGACGAGCAACCCGCCCGCGCCCTCGACGAGGGTCAGCGGCGCGTCGACGGCCCGCACCGACTCGACGAGCTCCGCGCGCGTGGGCAGCGAAATGCCCGCACGGCCGGCGGCAGCGGCCGGCGCCAACGGCTCGGGATACCGCCACCCGCCGTGCAGCCGGGCGACGCCGGAAAGCCGCCCGACGTCGGCGAGGTCATCGTCGCGGGGGCTGCCGGTCTGCACGGGTTTGCAGACCGCGACGTCGACGCCGGACAGGCGGGCGTGGCACGCCAGCGCGGCGGTGGCGACAGTCTTGCCGACGCCGGTGTCGGTGCCTGTGATGAGGAGGGTGGTCACCGGCGCACGGTGGCCAGCACGTCGGCGAGAACATCGCTCGCCGAACGCATCTCGTCGTCGGTCAGCGATGCGCGTGCGGTGAGCCGCAGCCTCGACGTGCCGGCGGGCACGGTCGGTGGCCGAAAACACCCCACCCGCACACCGCGATCCAGGCACGCCACCGCGGCGCTGAACGCCACGTCGGGGTCACCGAGGATCACCGACACCACGGCCGACTCCGGCCGCTCATGCACCGAACAGATCGATGCGAGCGCCGCGGCGCGGTCGATGACGGCCTGCGCGCGCCACGGCTCGGCGATCAGGATGTCGAGCGCCGCCCAGGCCGCGCCCACCGCGGCCGGAGCGAGCCCGGTGTCGAAGATGAACGGTCGCGCGGCGTCGATCAGGTGGTCACGCACGGCCGTCGGACCCAGCACGATGCCGCCCTGGCTGCCGAGCGCCTTGGACAGCGTCGTCGTCATCACGATGTCGGGCGCACCGGCCAGTCCGACCTCGTGCAGCAACCCGCGTCCGCCCGCGCCGCGCACTCCGAGACCGTGGGCCTCGTCGACGATCAGCAGCGCACCGTGGCGGCGGCACACGTCGTGCAGTGCCCGCAGCGGGGCGAGGTCGCCGTCGGCGGAGAACACGGAGTCGGTCAGCACGACCGCGCGTTCCTCGTCGCGCGCCGCGAGCGCGACCTCCACCGCGGCGACGTCGCGGTGGGGCGTGACGACGACGCGCGCCCGCGACAGGCGGCACGCGTCGACCAGCGAGGCGTGGGTCAGGGCGTCGGAGATCAGCAGCGATCCGGCACCCGACAGCGCGACGACCGCGCCGAGGTTGGCCGTGTAGCCCGATGAGAACACCAGCGCCGACTCCGCACCCACGAAGTCGGCCAGCGCCCGCTCGAAGCCCTCGTGCAGCTCGGTGTTGCCCGTGACGAGGCGCGATCCGGTGGAGCCCGCACCCCAGGTCCGCAACGCGGCGACGCCGCCGTCGATGACCGCGGGATGCTGCGACAGGCCCAGGTAGTCGTTGGATGCGAGGTCGAGTTCGGTACCGACCGGCGGCCTGGCCCTCAACGAACGCCGCAGACCCGCGGCACGCCGCTGTCTTTCGACATCGTCGAGCCACGCCAGCGGGGAGAGACCTGCGCGCGTCACCGTGCTCCTCAGCATCGGACTTGAACAGCGTTCAGGTTAGGCCACCAGCGCGCGGGCGCACAAACGCGTGTCAGCCCAGCGCGCGGGCGACCGCGACCATCCCCGAGGTGATCCGGTCGATCTCCTCGGCGCTACAGATATAGGGCGGCATCGCGTAGACCAGGTTGCGGAACGGGCGCAGCCAGAGCCCGTTCTCCAGCGCGGCGGGCGTGGCGACCTTCAGGTCGACGGGTCGGTCCATCTCGATCACGCCGATCGCGCCGAGCACCCGCACGTCGGCCACGCCGGGCAGCCCCGACGCCGCGGCCAGTCCCGAACGCAGTCCCGCTTCGATCTCGCGCACCCGCGACCGCCAGTCCTGACCGAGCAGCACCTCGACCGCGGCCACCGCGACCCGGCACGCCAGCGCGTTCGCCATGAACGTGGGTCCGTGCATCAGCGCACCCGGCTCGTTCGAACTGATCGTGTGCGCGATACCTTTCGTGCACAGCGTCGCCGCGAGCGTGATGTAGCCCCCGGTCAGCGCCTTGCCGACGCACATGATGTCGGGACTCACGCCGGCGTGGTCGGCCGCGAAGAGTTCGCCGGTGCGGCCGAAGCCGGTCGCGATCTCGTCGAAGATCAGCAGCACCTCGTGCCGGGAACAGATCTCGCGCAGCGCGGCGAGGTAGCGAGGGTCGTGGAACCGCATGCCGCCGGCGCCCTGCACGACGGGCTCGACGATCACCGCGGCCAACTCGGCGGCGTGTTCGGCCAGTTGTTTCTCGAACGCCTCGACATATCCCGCGTCGTAGGCCCGCGGCACCGGCGGCGCGAACTCCTGCGCCATCAGCACGTCCGTCCACAGCGAGTGCATGCCGCCGTCCGGGTCGCACACGCTCATCGGGGTGAAAGTGTCGCCGTGGTATCCCCCGCGCCACGTCATCAGGCGGTGTTTGGCGCCGCGGCCGAGGCTGCGCCAGTACTGCAGCGCCATCTTCACGGCTACCTCGACCGACACCGAGCCCGAGTCGCTGAAGAAGACGGTGTCCAGGCCGTCGGGGGTGATCTCGACGAGCAACTGCGCGAGGCGGGCGGCCGGTTCGTGCGTGAGCCCGCCGAACATGACGTGGTTCATGGTGGCGAGCTGCTCGGTGATCGCGGCGTCGAGCACAGGGTGAGCGTGGCCGTGGATCGCAGTCCACCATGACGCCATCGCGTCGAGAACCTGCAGCTCACGCCCGTCGCAGTGGAGGGTGAGCCATGCCCCGCGAGCCCCCACCGCGACGACAGGGGCCAGCGCTTCCGCGCCGATCGTGCTGTAGGGATGCCAGACGTGGGCGGCGTCGACCGCACCGATCTCGGCAGGCGTCATGGCTGGCACCTTCGGTAGATTATCCGTCGACCATGATGACTCTCGCCCCTCCCCGGTCGGCGCCCATCACCGATTCGGGACGACCGTCGCGCGCCGCGAAAGCCTCGAGCGCTACCCGTGACTCCGCGGCCTACCGGCTCGATCTCGACGGACTGCGGGGCATCGCGATCGCGCTGGTGGCCGTCTTCCACGTGTGGTTCGGCCGGGTCTCGGGCGGTGTCGACGTGTTCCTCGCGCTGTCCGGCTTCTTCTTCGGCGGACGGCTGCTGCGCGCGGCGATGACGCCGGGCGCGTCGTTGCGGCCGGGCCCGGAGATGACGCGGCTGATCCGGCGGCTGCTGCCGGCGCTGATCGTCGTGCTCGCCGCGTCGGCGGTGCTGACCGTCGCGATCCAGCCGCAGACGCGCTGGGAGACGTTCGCCGACCAGAGCCTGGCCAGCCTCGGCTACTTCCAGAACTGGGAGCTGGCCAACTCTGCCTCGAACTACCTGCGCGCGGGTGAGGCGGTCAGCCCGCTGCAGCACATCTGGTCGATGTCGGTGCAGGGCCAGTTCTACATCGCGTTCCTGGCCCTGATCTTGTTGTCGGCCTTGCTGTTTCGACGCATCTTCAAACGGCACATGCGTGCGGCGTTCGTCGTGCTGCTCACCGTGCTCACCATCGCGTCGTTCGTCTACGCGATCTATGCCCACAACACCGATCAGGCCACCGCCTACTACAACAGCTTCGCCCGGGCGTGGGAACTACTGCTCGGCGCGCTCGTCGGCGCGGTCGTCACCCATCTGCGCATGCCGATGTGGTTGCGCACGATCGCGGCGGTCGTGGCGCTGGCGGCGATCCTGGCGTGCGGCGCGGTGATCGACGGGGTCAAGGAGTTCCCCGGCCCGTGGGCGCTGGTCCCGGTCGCCGCCACCATGCTGTTCATCCTCTCCGCGGCGAACCGGGTGGCCGACCCGCACACCGCGGGCCGGATGCCGCTGCCCAACCGCCTGCTTGCGACGGCGCCGTTCGTATCGCTCGGCGCGATGGCTTACTCGCTGTACCTGTGGCACTGGCCGCTGCTGATCTTCTGGCTGGCCTACAGCGGGCACCGACGCGCCTCGGTGATCGAGGGTGCGGTGGTGCTGCTGGTTTCCGGGGTGCTGGCGTGGCTGACCACCAAGTACGTCGAGAACCCGTTGCGGTACCGCACCGCCCCCTCCTCGCGCGCGGTCGCCCCGAAGAAGTCGCGGAGGCGCAGGCCGCCGGTGGTGTTGGGGTCGGTGGTCGTGCTTCTGGGGGTTGCGCTGACCGTGACGTCGTTCACCTGGCGTGAGCATGTGCTCGTTCAGCGCACGAACGGCGCGGAGCTGGTCGCGCTGTCGACGCACGACTATCCCGGCGCCGCGGCATTGATGAGCAAGATCAGGGTGCCCAAGCTACCGATGCGCCCGACCGTGCTCGAGGCCAAGAACGATCTCCCCGAGACCACCGAGGACGGCTGCATCAGCGACTTCGACAACGTCGACGTGATCAACTGCACCTACGGCGACAAGAACGCCAAACGCACGATCGCGCTGGCCGGCGGCTCACACGCCGAACACTGGATCACCGCGCTGGACCTGCTCGGCAAGCGGCACCACTTCAAGATCGTGACCTATCTGAAGATGGGCTGCCCCCTGACGACCGAACAAGTGCCGCTGGTGATGGGCGACAACCGCCCGTACCCGAAGTGCCACGAGTGGAACGAGCGGGCGATGGACAAGCTCATCGCCGACCGCCCCGACTACGTCTTCACCACCTCGACGCGGCCCTGGAACATCAGGCCGGGCGATGTGATGCCCGGGACCTACATCGGCATCTGGCAGGAACTGTCCGACAACAACATCCCGATCCTGGCCATGCGTGACACGCCGTGGCTGGTGCGCAACGGGGAGCCCTTCTTCGCCGCCGACTGCCTCGCCGACGGCGGCGACGCTATCTCCTGTGGAACTCGCAGATCCGACGTACTCTCGGAACACAACCCGACACTCGACTTCGTCAAGCGGTTCCCACTGCTCAAACCGCTCGACATGAGTGATGCGGTGTGCCGCAAGGATATTTGCCGAGCCGTGGAGGGGAACGTCTTGCTCTACCACGACGCGCATCACATCTCGAAGACCTATATGCGCACCATGGCACCGGAACTCGGTCGCCAGATCGCCGCCGCCACCGGTTGGTGGGTTGGGTGATGCCCGGCGGTGAACCGGCGGCGGTGCCCACCGTCTGGCCGGGGGCGGCCTATCCCCTGGGCGCCACATACGACGGCGCGGGAACGAACTTCTCGGTCTTCTCCGAGGTCGCCGATCGGGTCGAACTGTGCCTGATCGGCAAGGACGGCCGTGAGGAGCGGGTCAACCTCGACGAGGTGGACGGCTACGTCTGGCACTGCTATCTGCCGACGGTCACGCCGGGTCAGCGTTACGGCTTTCGCGTGCACGGCCCGTGGGACCCGTCGGCCGGGCACCGATGCGATTCGAGCAAGCTGCTGCTCGACCCGTACGGCAAGTCGTTCCACGGCGACTTCACGTTCTCGCAGGCGCTGTTCTCCTACGACCTGAACGCCGGCGACCTCGCATCGGGTGGAACGCCGCCCCGCGTCGACTCCCTCGGTCACACGATGACCAGCGTCGTGATCAACCCGTATTTCGACTGGGCATCCGACCGCGCACCCCGCACCCCGTACCACGAGACGGTGATCTACGAGGCGCACGTCAAAGGCATGACGCAGCGGCACCCCGGTATCCCCGAGGAACTCCGCGGCACCTACGCCGGGCTGTGCCACCCGGTCATCATCGACCACCTCAAGTCGCTGAACGTGACGGCGATCGAGTTGATGCCGGTCCACCAGTTCCTGCACGACCATCGGCTGGTCGACCTCGGTCTGCGAAACTATTGGGGCTACAACACTTTCGGTTTCTTCGCACCGCATTACGAGTACGCGGCCAACAAACACGCCGGCGGCGCGGTCGCCGAGTTCAAGGGCATGGTGCGGTCCTTCCACGAGGCGGGGATCGAGGTCATCCTCGACGTGGTCTACAACCACACCGCCGAGGGCAACCACCTCGGCCCGACGCTGAACTTCCGGGGCATCGACAACGCCGCCTACTACCGCCTGCTGGACGGCGACCTACGGCTGTACAAGGACTTCACCGGCACCGGCAACAGCCTCAACGCCCGCCATCCGCACACGCTGCAGCTGATCATGGACTCGCTGCGCTACTGGGTGCTGGAGATGCACGTCGACGGATTCCGCTTCGACCTGGCCGCCACCCTGGCTCGCGAGTTCTACGACGTCGATCGACTGAGCGCGTTTTTCGACCTGGTGCAACAGGATCCGGTGGTGAGCCAGGTCAAGCTGATCGCCGAGCCGTGGGACGTCGGCGAAGGCGGCTATCAGGTCGGCAATTTCCCAGGTTTGTGGACCGAGTGGAACGGGAAGTATCGCGACACTGTGCGTGATTACTGGCGGGGAGAGCCCGCAACCCTCGGCGAGTTCGCATCGCGGCTGACCGGTTCGTCCGACCTCTACGAGGCGACCGGCCGGCGACCTGGCGCGAGCATCAACTTCGTCACCTGCCACGACGGCTTCACGTTGAACGACCTGGTGTCCTACAACGAAAAGCACAACGAGGCCAATGGCGAGGACAACCGCGACGGCGAAAGCCACAACCGGTCCTGGAACTGCGGCGTGGAGGGACCGACCGACGACCCGGAGATCCTGGCGCTGCGCGGTAAGCAGATGCGCAACATCATGGGCACGCTGATGCTCTCGCAGGGCACGCCGATGATCCTGCACGGCGACGAGATCGGCCGCACCCAGAGCGGCAACAACAACGTCTACTGCCAGGACTCCGAGATCTCCTGGATGGACTGGTCGTTGTGCGAGAAGAACGCCGACCTGCTCACCTTCACCCGCAAGGTCACCCGGCTGCGCAAGGAGCATCCGGTGTTCCGCCGGCGGCGGTTCTTCGAGGGCAAGCCGATCCGCAGCGGCGAACAGGTCCGCGACATCGCGTGGCTGACGCCCGCCGGTGAGGAGATGACGCTCGAGGACTGGGGCGCCGGGCTCGGTAAATGCGTCGCTGTGTTCCTCAACGGCGATGCCATCTCTGCGCCGAACGAACGCGGAGAGCGAGTCGTCGACGACTCTTTCCTGTTGTGCTTCAACGCACATGACCATTCCCAGGACTTCGTCACCCCGACGGGCAGCTACGCCAAAGAGTGGACCGCCGCGCTGGACACCGCCGACGCCACCGGGTCCACCGAGTTGGTGGCCAAGGCCGGCGAGAAGATCTCGCTGCCTGCGCGCTCCCTTCTGGTGATGCGTAAGACGGCGTGATGGCGCCTGCAATGCCGGTCTCTTCGACCTACCGTCTCCAAATGCGCGGCGACGCCTTCACTTTCGCCGATGCCGAGAAACTTCTCGACTACTTCTCGACCCTCGGCGTGTCCCACCTGTACCTGTCGCCGATCCTCACCGCCGCCGAAGGCTCCACGCACGGTTACGACGTCACCGACCCGACCACGGTGTCGGCCGAACTCGGCGGACCCGAGGGATTCGCCCGGCTGTCGCGCGCGGCCCGCGAGAAGGGCATCGGGCTGGTCGTCGACATCGTGCCCAACCACGTCGGCGTCGAGAAGCCACAGCAGAACGCATGGTGGTGGGACGTGCTCAAGCACGGGCGCTCATCGCAATACGCATCGTTTTTTGACATCGACTGGGATCTCGACGGCGGGCGCGTCGTGCTGCCGGTGCTCGGATCCGACGACGACGCAGACGATCTCGAGGTCGACACCACCGGTGACGAACCCGTGCTGCGCCTCGGCGACCTCATCTACCCGGTCGCTCCCGGCACCGAAAGCGGCACGGGCCCACAGGTGCACGACCGCCAGCACTATCACCTGATCGGCTGGAAGAACGGGATCTGCGGCTACCGGCGGTTCTTCTCGATCACCTCGCTGGCCGGGCTGCGCCAGGAGGACCGCGCCGTCTTCGACGCCACCCACGCCGAGGTCAAGCGCTGGTTCGACGAGGGCCTGGTCGACGGCATCCGCATCGACCACCCGGACGGCCTGTCCGATCCGGCGGGCTACCTGACCTGGCTGCGCGAACTGACCGGACCGGACGCGTGGATCGTCATCGAGAAGATCCTGGCCGCCGACGAGCCGCTGGAACCGACGCTGCCCGTCGCGGGCACCACCGGATACGACGCGATGCGCGAGATCGGCGGGGTGTTCATCGATCCGTCGGGCGCAGACGCACTGACCAACCTGTTCGACTCCACCGGGCTGACCTACGGCGAAATGTCCGAGCTCGCCCGCACCCTCAAGTCGAACGCGGTGACCGAGACCCTGGGCAGCGAGCTGGCCCGCTTGCGTCGCACCATCGTCGGCGCCACCGGTGCCGACGACGACGCGCTGTCGGCGGCGATCGCCGCGCTGCTCAGCGGCATCGACGTGTACCGCTCCGACTACCGCTCCCTGTCGGGCATCCTGCCGAGCGCACTCGCCGAAACAGCCTCCGCGGAGCCGCAATTGGCGGCGCCCCTGGCGCTGATCGCGACGGCGCTGGCGGTCAACGAAGAGACCGAAGTTCGGTTGCAGCAGCTGTGCGGGGCGGCGACTGCGAAGTCGATGGAGGACTGCCTGTTCTATCGCGACGCCCGGTTGGTCTCGCTCAACGAGGTGGGTTCCGAACCGCATCACTTCGGGGTGAGCGTCGCCGAGTTTCACCAGCGGGCCGCGGTGCGCGCGCGGATGTGGCCGAGCGCGATGGTCGGCTTGACCACTCACGACACCAAGCGCGGCGAGGACGTGCGGGCGCGTATCGGGTTGCTGTCCCAGGTGCCGTCGTTGTGGGCGGAGCTGATCGGCAAGTGGACGTTGAGCACCCCTCCACCGGATGCCCGCACAGCACTGTTTCTGTGGCAGAACGTGTTCGGAGTCTGGCCCGTCAACGGTGTAATCACCGACGAGCTGCGCCAGCGCGTGCACGCCTACGCCGAGAAGGCGATCCGCGAGGCCGCCGAGCACACCACCTGGAACGATCCGGACACCGAATTCGAGACCGCCGTGCACACCTGGCTGGATGCCGTGTTCGACGGACCCGTGGCCACCGAGATGACCTCGTTGGTGGAGCGCCTCGACCTGCATGCCCGCAGCGACGCCCTGGGGCAGAAGCTGCTGGCGCTCACCGTGCCCGGCGTCCCCGACATCTATCAAGGCACCGAGCTTTGGGAGGACAGCCTGGTCGATCCGGACAATCGCAGGCCGGTCGACTATCAGGTCCGCCGCGACGCGTTGGACGCGATGCGACATCCGAAGCTGCGGGTGGTGAGCTCCGCGCTGGCGGTGCGGCGGGACCGGCCCGCGACGTTCTCTGGGGGCGGCTACACACCGCTGCTGGCCGACGGACCGGCGGCGCAACACCTCGTGGCGTTCGTACGCGGTGAGGATGTGCTGACCGCCGTCACGCGGCATTCGGTGCGGCTGTCCGAAACCGGTTGGGGCGACACCTCACTGGAATTGCCGCCCGGTACGTGGTCCGACCGCATCGGCGGACGCCGACACAGCGGGCGGGTGCTGGCCGCCGAGCTGTTCACCGAACTACCGGTCGTGCTGTTGGAGCGGGCCGATGGCTGAATTCCGCGTGTGGGCGCCCCGGCCGCAGCGGGTCCGCCTCGACGTCGACGGTGAACTGCACGAGATGAGCCCGACCGGCGACGGTTGGTGGAGCGCCCAGGTCGACGCCGCACCCGACGCCCGCTACGGCTTCGTGCTCGACGACGACCCGAAGGTGCTTCCCGATCCCCGCTCCCCCCGCCAGCCCGACGGTGTGCACGAGAGATCGCAACTGTGGCGACCGGATTCGTCGGCGTGGACGGACGGCGACTGGTCCGGCCGCTCGATCGAAGGTGCGGTGATCTACGAGCTGCACGTCGGCACCTTCACCCCTGAAGGCACGTTCGACGCCGTGATCGACAAGCTGGACTACCTCGTCGACCTCGGGATCGACTTCGTCGAACTGATGCCCGTCAACGCGTTCGGCGGTACCCACGGGTGGGGCTACGACGGTGTGCTCTGGTACGCGGTGCACGAACCGTACGGCGGACCCGACGCGCTGGTGCGCCTGATCAATGCCTGCCATGAACGCGGGCTCGGGGTGTTGATCGACGCCGTCTTCAATCACCTGGGTCCGTCGGGCAACTACCTGCCCATGTTCGGCCCGTACCTGTCCGCCGGCAGCAACCCTTGGGGCGAGTCGATCAACATCGCCGATGCCGACGCCGACGAGGTGCGGCGCTATATCATCGACTGTGCGCTGCGCTGGATGCGTGACTTTCACGCCGACGGCCTGCGCCTGGACGCGGTGCATGCGCTCGTCGACACCACGGCAATCCACATCCTCGAAGAGCTGTCGGCCGAAACCGATGCGCTCGCCGCGGAATTGGGGCGGCCGCTGTCGCTGATCGCCGAGAGCGACCTCAACGACCCTCGGCTGATCACCCCCCGCGACAGTGGCGGACTCGGGATGACCGCGCAGTGGGACGACGACATCCACCATGCGATCCACTCCGCGGTGTCCGGTGAACAGCAGGGCTACTACAACGATTTCGGAACGCTGGAGGTGTTGGCCACCACGCTGAAGAACGGCTACTACCACGCGGGTACGTATTCGTCGTTCCGGCACCGCAGACACGGGCGCCCGCTCGACACCGCCACGATTCCGGCGACCCGGCTACTGGCGTACACGCTGACCCACGACCAGGTGGGCAACCGCGCCGTCGGCGACCGTCCGTCGCAGAACCTGAGCTTCGGCCAACTCGCGGTCAAGGCCGCCCTGGCGCTCGGAAGTCCTTACACGGCAATGCTTTTCATGGGCGAGGAATGGGGCTCGTCGTCGCCGTTTCAGTTCTTCAGCTCGCACCCGGAGCCCGAACTGGCCCGCGCCACCGCGGAAGGCCGCAAGCGGGAGTTCGCCGAGCACGGCTGGGACGCCGACGCCATTCCCGATCCGCAGGATCCCGAGACGTTCCAGCGGTCGAAGCTGAAATGGGACGAGATCGACGACGGCGACCACGGCCGGCTACGGCGGGTGTACCGCGAGCTGATCGCGTTGCGGCACAACGAGCCCGACCTCGCCGACCCGTGGCTGGACAATCTCGAGGTCGACTACGACGAGGACCGGCGCTGGATCGTGATGCGCCGCGGGTCGCTGTCCATCGCCTGCAACCTCGGCGCCGACGCGGTCGAGGTCCCGGTCACCGGCGAGGTGGTGCTGGCGTGGGGCAAGCCCGAGGCCGGCCCGGAAAATACCCGCCTCGATGGACACTCGTTCGCCGTCCTCCGCCGAAACTGAAGTTTTGCACGGAATTCGGGCGAAAAGTCCGACACAACCTCAGTTTCGCGAAGCGATCTCCAGCAGGACTTCCGCGAGAGCACCAGGGCGAACGTCGTCACGCGAAAATGGTAGGAGCGACCGACCCGCCGGGGGCCGAAACGACCCTCAGAGCAGGTAGCGGTAGGCCGGTGAACCCGGCTCGAGCGCCTCGACATGGACGTCGGAGTCGCGCATCCGCTCGAGCAGGCCCTCGAAGTCGGTCGCCGAACCCAGTTCGATTCCGACCAGTGCTTCGCCGGTTTCGCGGTTGTTGCGCTTGATGTACTCGAACAGGGTGATGTCGTCGTTTGGGCCGAGGACCTGATCGAGGAAGCGGCGCAACGCGCCCGGCTCCTGCGGGAAGTCAACGAGAAAGTAGTGCTTGAGGCCGAGGTGAACCAGCGAACGCTCCAGCACCTCGCCATATCGCGACACGTCGTTGTTGCCGCCCGAGATCACGCACACCACAGTCGATCCCGGTTCGATGTCGGTCTCCAGCAACGCCGCCACCGACAGCGCTCCTGCCGGCTCGGCGATGATGCCCTCGTTTTGGTAGAGGTCGAGCATCGCGGTGCACACGGCGCCCTCGTCGACGGTCGTCATCGACACCATGTCCCCCGCGGCGGCCAGCACCTCGTAGGGCAGTGTTCCTGCACGGTTCACCGCCGCGCCGTCGACGAACTGGTCGACGTCATCGATCGTCACGGGCTCACCCGCGGCCAGCGCCGCGATCATCGACGGCGCGCCCGCCGGTTCGACCCCCAGCACGGACGTTCCGCTCGTGCGTTCTGCCAGATAGGTCGTGATGCCGGCGACACAGCCACCGCCGCCGACCGGGACGATGACGAGGTTCGGTTCCCCGCCGAGTTGGTCGAGGACCTCGACGGCGATCGTGCCCTGCCCAGCCATCGTGCGCAGATCGTCGTAGGGCGGCACCAACGTCGCACCCGTGCGCGCGGTGTCCGCCAGCGCGGCGGCCGCGGCGTCGTCGTAAGTTCGGCCGCCGACGATCAGCTCGATGAACTCGCGGCCGTGGTACCGGATGCGATCGCGCTTCTGCTTCGGCGTCTTGCCCGGCACATACACGCGGCCGCGGACACCCATCGACCGGCATGCCATCGCGAAGCCCTGCGCGTGGTTTCCCGCCGACGAACACACCACGCCGGCGGCCAGTTCGTCGGCCGACAACTGCATCAGCAGGTTGTGTGCGCCGCGAAGCTTGTAGGACCGCACGGGTTGCAGATCCTCGCGCTTGAGGTACACCGTCGCGCCGGTCGCGTCCGACAGCCGCTCGCTGAGTTGGAGTGGGCTGCGCACCACGAGCTCCGCAATTCGCTGAGCGGCCTCGTCGATATCGGCCGCGCGAAGCGGCGACGTCCTCGGGCTCTGGCTCAGTTCAGCGGACACTTGTCAATGGTGCCACCAACCAGCGGTTTTCAAGAAATCGGGGTCAGCACGAAAACCGGGATCTGGCGGTCGGTCTTCTTCTGGTACTCGGCGTAGTCCGGCCAGGCCGCGACGGCACGCTCCCACCACAGCGCCTTCTCCTCGCCGGTGACTTCGCGCGCCTCATACTCCCTGGTCATCGCGCCGTCCTGCAGTTCCACCCGCGGGTGGGCCTTGACGTTGTGGTACCACACCGGGTGCTTCGGCGCGCCGCCCAACGACGCCACGATCGCGTACTGACCGTCGTGCTCCACTCGCATCAGCGGGGTCTTGCGGATCTTGCCCGTCTTGGCGCCGACCGTCGTCAGCAGGATGAGGGGCTTGCCCTTCAGGTCCACGCCCTCGGTGGTGCCGGACTCGGTGATCTGGTCGGCGTGTTCTCTCACCCAGTCCCAGGGGCTGGGTGCATAATCTCCGGAAAGTGCCATCTCACCAGCTTAGACGCACTAGACATCCGGTGACCTGATTCGGTGTTTCGGTTGGCCGAAATCTCAGTTACGAGCTATCGTGTTCCTATGACCACCGCAGGCAACTTCCGCACCGCGGCCGCACGGGTGACGTGCGATGTGCCGGTCGCCGGTGTGCCGTGGCCCGCGTACAAACTGATCGCCCTCGTGTTGGGCGTCGTGGTCGCGTTAGCGGTCGGGGTCGCGACCGCGACGGCCGCCACGGCGGTGCTCGCCGGCGCCGCGGTGGGAACCGTCACCTGGGTGGCGTTCAGCGCGCTCTGCTCGTCGCGCCTCTAGCCCTCGATCAGCCGTTTCAGCGTCGCCAGATCGGCGGCCACCGCCTCTGTGTCGGCATCGAACTCCCCGTCGGTCATTCCCTCTCGTCGTCGCACGCTGAAGACCACCTCGCAGCGCGGCGCGTCACCGTCGGTCGGCACGCTCCACGGCTGCACCCGCATCGGGTTGTAGACCGCTTCCCCGGTCGGCAGGCGTACCACGTGGTCGAGCACGCCGAAGTCGTTGCGCGGCGAGAACTCGACGGTCACCTCGCCCATCGGCGAGTCGGCCACCCACCCGCTCGTCGTCTGGCGCAGGCCGCCCTCCGCGAGCCCGGCGGCCCACCGCGGCCATGCCTGCGGGTCCGCGGCGAACTCGTAGACGGCCTCGGGCGGGGCCGCGATCTGAGTGCTGACGTGTCGTGACTCCATACGGCCATCCTGGCGCATCACACTGACGTAATGGAGTCACCGCCGGAACAGCATCACGTACCGCTCTGGCTGCGGCGCGGCGATCCCGAGAGCACCATCCCCGTGCTGATCGCCGTCCTGGCGGTCATGGCGTTGCAGCTGGCGATCCCGAAGGATTACACGCTGGTTCCGCGGTGGCCGCTGCTGGTGTCGGAGGGGCTCCTGCTGCTGGCACTGTTGGCGATCAACCCGCGGGTGATGACGCGGCGCACGCGGTTCGGCCGGTACGCCACTTGGGTTTTGCTTGCGGTGATCACGCTCGACAACACCCTGTCGGCCGTCGTGCTGGCCGTCGGCATCGTGAGCGGGGGCGAGAGCAACGACGCGGCGGTGCTGCTCGGCAGCGGCGCGTCGATCATCGTCACCAACGTGATCGTGTTCGGCATCTGGTACTGGGAGCTGGACCGGGGCGGGCCGTTCGCCCGTCACGCCGGAGAGCGGCCCTATCCCGACTTCCTGTTCCCACAGATGACGACTCCCCACGTGGCCAAACCGGATTGGCGCCCGACCTTCGTCGACTACCTCTACGTCAGCGTGACGAACGTGATGGCGTTCTCCCCCACCGACACCATGCCGCTCGCCCGCTGGGCCAAGATGTTGATGACGGTGCAGGCGATCGTCGCGTTGGGCACCGCCGGGCTCGTCGTCGCACGGGCGGTCAATGTCCTGAACTGACCGTCAGCCGCCCAGGCAGCCGGGACCCAGCAGCGCCTTCAAATCGCCCATCAACGCCGACGACGGTGTCACCCGCAGCGACGTGTCGAGTTCGAGCGTGGTGATCCGCTCCCCGCTGATCAACCGCAGATGCACCTGCGAGGTGCCGGGATGACGCGCCAGAACCTGCTTCAGCGCGGTCACCTTGTCCACCGTGCACTGCCGCGTCGGCAAGCTGACCGCCAGCGGGCGATCCAGTTGCGTGTTCGAGAAGTCCGGCACGACAAGGTCGTTGGCGATCAGCGAGATGCGGTCGTCGCGGATCGCCACCTTCGCGCCGACCAGCACGACGGCGTCGTCGGCGATCTCGGCGCCGAACGTCGAGTAGGTCTGCGGAAAGAACAGGACTTCGATGCCGCCGGTGAGGTCCTCGAGTTGCGCTGACGCCCAGGGCAACCCGTTCTTGTTGACCCGTCGGTTCACCGACGCGAGGATGCCGCCGACCCGGACCTGGGTGTCGTTGGTGACGTCGCCGTCGAGGATGGCCGGGATCGCGGTGTCGACCTGGGCGGCCAGCAGGTGGGCGATGCCGTTGAGCGGATGACCGGAGACGTAGAGGCCGAGCATCTCGCGTTCGAGCGCGAGCTTGTGCTTGTCCTCCCACTCCTCGTCGGGCACCTTGATGGTGAACACCGCGTCGGTGGCCGTATCGGCGCCGCCGAACAGGTCGAACTGCCCCATCGCTTCGGCCTTCTTGGTGCCGAGCACGGAGTCGACGGCATCGGTGTGGATCAGGAACAGTCCCTTGCGCGGATGCCCCAGCGAGTCGAACGCGCCGGCCTTGATCAGCGACTCGGTGACCTTCTTGTTGCAGGGTCCGATTTCGATCTTGTTCAGGTAGTCGGAGAAGTCGATGAACTTCCCCTTCTCGGTGCGCGTATTGATCACCGAGGCAACGACATTGGCGCCGACGTTGCGCACCGCGCCCAGTCCGTAGCGGATGTCCTCGCCGACCGAGGCGAAGTTCAGGTGCGACTCGTTGACGTCGGGCGGAAGCACCGTGATGCCGAGCCTGCGGCAGTCGGCCAGGTACACCGCGGCCTTGTCCTTATCGTCGCCCACCGAGGTGAGCAGCCCCGCCATGTATTCGGCCGGGTAGTTGGCCTTGAGGTAGGCCGTCCAGTACGAAACCAGGCCGTAGCCGGCGGCGTGCGACTTGTTGAAGGCGTAGTCGGCGAACGGCAGCACCGTGTCCCACAGCGCTTTGATGGCGGCGGCGGAGAAGCCGTTGGCCTTCATACCCTCGGAGAAGCCCTCGAACTCCTTCTCCAGGACTTCGCGCTTCTTCTTGCCCATGGCCTTGCGCAGAATGTCTGCTCGGGCCAGCGAGTAACCGGCCACCTTCTGCGCGATGCGCATGATCTGCTCTTGGTAGACGATCAGGCCGTAGGTCTCGGCGAGGATCTCGCGCAGGGGTTCCTCGAGTTCCGGGTGGATCGGCTTGATGGCCTGCCGGCCGTTCTTGCGGTCGGCGTAGTCGTTGTGCGCGTTCATGCCCATCGGGCCGGGCCGGTACAGCGCGATCACCGCGACGACGTCCTCGAAGCCGGTGGGCTGCATGCGCCGCAGCAGGTCGCGCATCGGCCCGCCGTCGAGCTGGAACACGCCGAGCGTGTCGCCGCGGCCCAGCAGCTCGTAGGTCGGTTTGTCGTCGAGCGGAACGGATTCCAGGTCGAGCTCGATACCGCGGTTGGCACGGATGTTCTCCAGCGCGTCACCGATGATCGTCAGGTTGCGCAGCCCGAGGAAGTCCATCTTCAACAGGCCGATGGCCTCGCACGACGGGTAGTCCCAGCCGGTGATCACCGCGCCGTCCTGAGGACGTTTCCACAGCGGGATCGCGTCGATCAGCGGCTCGGAGCTCATGATCACCGCACAGGCGTGCACGCCGGCGTTGCGCACCAGACCCTCGAGCCCGCGCGCGGTCTCGTAGATGGTGCGCACATCGGGATCGGTGTCGATCAGGCCGCGGACCTCGGCGGCCTCCTTGTACCGCTCATGGTTGGGATCGGTGATGCCGGACAGCGGGATGTCCTTCGCCATGATCGGCGGAGGCAGCGCCTTGGTGATCCGGTCGGCGATGGCGAAGCCCGGCTGCCCGTAGTGCACACGCGCCGAATCCTTCAGCGCCGCCTTGGTTTTGATGGTGCCGAAGGTGATCACCTGGGCCACCCGGTCGCTGCCCCACTTGTTGGCGGCGTAGCGGAGCATCTCACCGCGGCGACGGTCGTCGAAGTCGATGTCGATATCGGGCATCGACACACGTTCGGGGTTGAGGAACCGCTCGAACAGCAGCCCGTACGGGATGGGGTCGATGTTCGTGATACCCAGCGCGTAGGCGACCAGCGAGCCGGCGGCCGACCCGCGGCCGGGCCCGACCCGGATGTCGACCGAGCGCGCGTAGTTGATGAGGTCGGCGACGATCAGGAAGTACGACGGGTAACCCTTGTCGCAGATGACCTTGATCTCGTAGTCGGCGCGGTCGAGGTACTCCTGCGGCACCTCGCTCGACGGGAAGCGCCGGTTGAGCCCCTCGTGAACCTCATGGCGCAGCCAGGTTTCCGGGGTGTGCCCCTCGGGGACGGGGAACACCGGCATCCGGTCGCGCACCGTCCACACGTCCTCGTAGGACGTCACCCGCTCGGCGATCAGCAGCGTCGAGTCGCATGCGCCGGGCACCTGGCCGTCCCACAGCGCGCGCATTTCCGCGGCGGTCTTGAGGTAGTAACCGTCACCGTCGAACTTGAAGCGGTTCGGATCCGACAGCGTCTTGCCGGTCTGGATGCACAGCAGGGCTTCGTGGTTCTGGGAGGCGTCGCGGGTGACGTAGTGGCAGTCGTTGGTTGCCAGCGGCGGGATGTTGAGCTTGCGCCCGATGTCGAGCAGGCCCTCGCGCACGCGGCGTTCGATGTCGAGGCCGTGGTCCATCAGCTCGAGGAAGAAGTTGTCCGGCCCGAAGATCTCCCGCCACTTGGCGGCTGCAGCCACGGCCTCGTCGTAGTGACCGAGCCGCAGCCGGGTCTGCACCTCGCCCGAGGGGCAGCCGGTGGTGGCGATGATGCCCTCGGCGTGTTCGGCGATCAGCTCGGCGTCCATGCGCGACCACTTGCCGAGCTGGCCTTCGAACGATGCCAACGACGACAGTTTGAACAGGTTGCGCAGCCCGGTCGCGTTCTCGGCGACCATCGTCATGTGGGTGTAGGACCCGCTGCCGGATACGTCGTCACCCTTCTGGCTCGGATCGCCCCACAGCACGCGCTTGGTCTCAAAGCGCGACGCCGGCGCGATGTAGGCCTCGACACCGATGATCGGCTTGATCCCGGCATCGGTGGCGGCGTTGTAGAACTCGCTGGCGCCGAACATGTTTCCGTGGTCGGTCATCCCGATCGCGGGCATCTCGAGCCGCTGAGCCTCGGCGAGCATCGGCTTGACCTTCGCGGCGCCGTCCAGCATCGAGTACTCGGTGTGGTTGTGCAGGTGCACGAACGAACGCGAATCCGAAAGGCTCATAGGGAGGCCAGTCTATGACCGCACTCCGACACTTCCCGGCGTGTCGCAGAAGCGTGTCTCCGAGCCGCGCGGGGAAATCCGGAGGCGCCCTAGACGGGCAGGCTCTGCGGTATGCGAGCAAGCCTCGGCGCAGCAAACTCGGTTCGATTGCCACCTGATTGCAACCGAGGTCCCAGCCTGGCCAAGCCGATATCAAGCCGGCTCGGAGGCGCCTTTTTCCTAGGGCCTGACGGGTCCGTAGCTAAGCTCCCGTTCCCCCCCGGACCGTCGAATGGCGTCGGCACCGAAGACGAGCAGGGCCGCCCAGATCAGCGCGAACCCAAGCCAGCGTGCCGGGGGCATCGGCTCCCGGCCGACGAGCACGCCCCACGTCAACTGCATCACCGGATTCAAGTAGAAGAGCAAGCCCATCGTCACCAGCGGTAGCCGCTGAGCGGCGGCGGCGAATAGCAGCAGAGGCAGGGCGGTCAACACACCGGACAGCACCATCAACCCGACGTGGTCGCCGCCGTGATCAAGGAACGTCCCGTGCCCGGTCGTTTGCAGGGCGATGATGTAGGCCGCAGCGAATGGCGCGGCGATACCGGCTTCCACCCCGACGCTGACCCGCGGGTCAGTCGGCACCACCTTCTTCACTGCACCGTAGAGGCCGAAGGACACCGCAAGGCCGAGACCGATGTACGGCGGCGCGTCCACTTCCACCGTCAGCACCGCCACGCCGATCACCGCAACTGTCAACGCCGCGAACTGCGCGCGATTGAGCCGTTCACCGTAGACCATCAGCCCGAGCGCGACGACCACCAGGGGGCTGATGAAGTAGCCGAGGGCTGCGTCCACCACATGCCCGTTAGTCACGGCGTAGACGTAAATCCCCCAGTTGATCGAGATCAATGCCGACGCGGCGGCGAGCAGCAGCCAGGTGCGACCGGTCATCTTCTTGAGATCACCGAGTCTGCGCACGGCCGCGACCATGACGACCATCAGCAGGAAGTTCCACACGATGCGGTGTGCAAGCACCTCGACGGCGGACGCCGGCCTCAACAGCGGAAAGAAGGCGGGAAACATCCCCCAGCACGCATAGGCTCCGACGCCGAACAGTAAGCCGGGTTTCCGTGTACCGGTCACAATTCGTGGCGGCGGAGAGCGTCGAGTGCCTGTTGCAGGTCGGCCGGATAGGGGCTGGTGATCTCGATGCGACGCCCGTCGGCCGGATGCGCGAACGCCAGCGAGCGCGCGTGCAACCACTGCCGTTCCAACTCGAGCCGCTTCGCCAGCGTGGGATCGGCGCCGTAGGTCAGGTCGCCGACGCACGGGTGGTGCAGCGCGGCGAAGTGCACCCGAATCTGGTGTGTGCGACCGGTTTCCAGCTCGATGTCGAGCAGGCTTGCGGCGCGGTGCGCCTCCAGTGTGTCGTAGTGGGTCACGCTGTGCCTACCGTTTTCGATGACCGCGAACTTCCAGTCATGGCCGCGGTGACGGCCGATGGGCGCGTCGATCGTCCCGCTTGAGGGGTCGGGATGTCCCTGCACCAGCGCGTGATAGCGCTTCTCGACGGTGCGCTGCTTGAAGGCCCGCTTGAGGACCGTGTACGCGCGCTCCGAAAGTGCGACGACCATGACACCCGAGGTCCCCACGTCGAGGCGGTGCACGATGCCCTGGCGCTCGTGAATGCCCGAGGTGCTGATCCGAAAGCCCGCGGCGGCAAGCCCGCCCAACACCGTCGGACCCGACCAGCCGACGGTGGCATGGGCGGCGACCCCCGGCGGTTTGTCCACCGCGACAATGTCCTCATCGGCATACAGGATCGCCATACCGTCGATCTCGACCGGCGTGTTCTCCACTGGCGCAGGCGCTTCGGGCAACCGCACATCGAGCCATGCGCCCGCCACCAACTTGTCCGACTTACCGGCGCGAGTGCCGTCGATCTCCACACCGCCCTCTTCGGCCAACGCCGCGGCGGCTGTGCGCGACAGACCCAACAGCCGTGCGAGACCCGCGTCCACGCGCATTCCCCCCAGCCCCTCGGGGATGGGAAGAGACCGGTGGGCCATCTATTCGCCCTCGTCGTCCGGCCGACGCCGCCCGACGGTGTCGTAGTCGAACCCGAACAACGACAACGCCACCAGCAGAATCGCCCCACCGACTACGCACGGATCGGCGACGTTGAATACCGGCCACCAGCCGATGGACAGGAAGTCGACGACGTGGCCCTGGAGGGGACCGGGTGAACGGAAGAAGCGGTCGATGAGGTTGCCGAGTGCGCCGCCGAGGATCATTCCCAGCCCGACTGCCCACCATGGTGACACCAGCCGTCGACCCATCCACACGATCCCGACGACCACGGCAGTGGCGACCAGCGTGAGTACCCAGGTATAGCCGGTGGCCATCGAGAATGCGGCACCGGAGTTGCGCACCAGCGTCCAGGTCACCGTGTCGCCGATGATCGAGACGGGCTGGCCCGGGGTCAGCAGCTTGACCGCCAGAACCTTGGTGACGATGTCGGTGACCAGCACCGCCGCCGCGATGCCTAGCAGCAGCTGCAAACGGCGCCTCGGCGGCTCCATTTCCTCGGTCGGCTCCGCGGCCACCCCTGGGTCGTCAGTCACTCCCCCATCATCCCAAAGGGCGCATGCGGAAGAATCTCGCACCATGAGTCGCCTTGTCGTCGTCACCACCGGCGGCACCATAGCCACGAGCACGCACGACGACGGCGTCAAGCGGCCAGCCCGCAGTGGGGCCGAGCTCACGAGCGGGCTGGAGGTCGGCGTCGTCGATGTGATGGCGATCGACAGCTCGCAGATGACTCCCGCCGATTGGGACCGCATCAGTGCAGTGATCTCGGAGGTTACTGCGACCGACGCCAGCGGAGTTGTCATCACTCATGGGACCGACACGATGGAGGAGACGGCACTCTGGCTTGATTTGACTTACCGCGGCGATGCACCAGTCGTACTCACTGGGGGGCAACGCAGCGCTGACGCCCCGGACTCGGACGGGTCGCTCAACCTTCGTGATGCATTGACAATCGCCGGCAGCCCGACGGCGCACGGCCTCGGGGTGTTGGTCAGCTTCGCCGGTGCGGTTTGGCAGCCTCTGGCACTGCACAAGGCGGCGACTGGCGACCTGCGCGGCTTCGCGGGCACCGTGATCGGCGAAGTGTCACCGGAGGGTTTCACTTTGCACGCGACGAAGAAGCGGCCTTACTTCGGTGCGCTGGCAGCGGCGGATGCCCCGAGGGTCGACATCATCGCCGCCTATCCTGGCGCGGACACGGTCGCGATGGACGCGTGCGTCGCAGCGGGCGCGCGCGGCATCGTGCTGGAGGCGATGGGGGCGGGCAACGCCGGCCCGGCGGTCATCGACGGCGTACGCCGCCTCTGTGACGCTGGAGTGGCCGTCGCGGTGTGCAGCCGCGTGCCGGGAGCACGCGTCAGCCCCGCATACGGGCCGGGCCACGACCTCGTCGCCGCCGGCGCCGTGCCGGTGCGCCACTTGAGGTCTGCGCAGGCGCGAGTGCTGCTGATGGCCGCCCTCGCGAGCGGGATCGACGTCCACGACGCCGTCGCCCGCTGGGGTTGACGCGCATGGCAACGTGGACGCGTGCACTTCGAGAACATGATTCGCCGAGGCGCCACGATGACCGCGGTCCTGGCCCTGGCCCTGTCCGCCGAGGCGGTGGCGGGTGCCGAGCCGCCGCCGGGAGCCGACGAGATCGACGGCTACCCCGTCGCGCAAGGCTTCTACCGGCCCGGACCGCCGCCGAACTACCACGTGTTCTTCCGCACGCCGGACGGCGTGTTCTGCGGTATCGGTCCCAACGGCGGACCGATCGGATGTGACTGGGTTCCGATGGACGCCCCGCCCGGAACCAACCAGACCTTTTTGACCAGCGGCGGCCCGGCCGAGTATCGCCATTCCCCCACGCCGACGTTCACCCGCGAGGGCGTCGACGTGCTACCCGCCGGCTATCGGCTTGAAAACTGGGGCGCCAGTTGCGGTGTCGGGCATCAGGGCACCGTGACCTGCAAGACGTACGGCGATCACGGGTTCACGATCTCGGCCGTTTACGGGGAGCTCTGGTAGCGCGCCAGCTCGGCGACGTAGTCCGGCCAGTCGAGCGAATCGACCGGATTGGCCCGCTCGATACCTGGGGTGTCGACCGGGAAGGTGCGCGCCTGCCCCGGCCCGCTGGTGCGCGTCTCGAACCGCACCGTCATCACACCGTGCCCGGCCCCCTGGATCCAGCCGTGCCCGAAGTCCGGATGGGTGACGTCGTCGCCGATGCGCCACGCGGGTGCGGTGGCGGCGAGGTCCGTGACGGTCGGCGGCAGCCCCGTATGCGTCACGTCGTCATCCGACGCCAGCTCCAGGTCCGGGAACAACGACTCCTGCCGGACGTCCGAGAGTCCTGAAAATCCAACGCCGAGAAGGCGAATCGGGCCGACCTCGACGGGGTCGAGCAGGAGTCGGCGTGCGGTCGCGATCAGCGTGGCGGCGTCGGCGGTGGCATACGGCAGCGTCGCCGAGCGGGTGAGCGTGCTCATGTCGGACTTCTTCAGCTTCACGGTGACGGTGCGCGCGCCGCGGCCGTCCTTCTCCAGACGGCGGTGGGCGTGCTCGCCGATCGGACCCATCGCCTCGCGCAGCTGGTCGAGGGTGGTCAGATCCTCGGGAAACGTGGACTCGGCGCTGATCTGTTTGGCGGGTGCGTTCTCGGCCACCGGCCGGTCGTCGATGCCGCGGGCGAGCCGGTGCAGCGCGGGGCCCACGGTGCCGCCGAGGATGTCGGCCGCCTCGGCCTCGCTCAACGCGGCGAAGGCGCCGATGGTCTCGATGCCGAGCCGGTGCAGCTTCTCCCCTGCGACGGGTCCGATCCCCCACAGCCGGCGCACCGGCAGGCCGTCGAGCAGCGCGCGTTCCTCATCGCGGCTGACCACTCGCATCCCGTCGGGTTTCGCCAGCCCGGAAGCGATCTTTGCGGTCTGCTTGCCCGACCCCGCACCGATCGATGCGACGAGCCCCGTCACCTCGAGCACCCGCGCCCGCAGCGTCCGGCAGAATTCCTCGACCTCACCCGCCGATGCGCCCGCGAGCTCGGCCGGCTCGCCGAAAGCCTCGTCGTAGGAGAGCTGCTCGAGCACCGGCACCATCGACCGCACGGTCTCGAACACCCGCCTGCTGGCCACGCCGTACACGACGCCGCGCGGCGGCAGGACCACCGCGGCGGCGCCCACCAGCCGGCGGGCCTGATGCATCGGCATCGCGGACTTCGCGCCGTACACCCGCGACTCGTAGCTCGCCCCCGCCACCACGCCGCGGCCGCCCAGCCCGCCGACCAACACCGGGCGCCCCCGCAACGTGGGGCGGGTCAGCTGCTCGACCGACGCGAAGAAGGCGTCCATGTCGAGGTGCAGAACCCAGCGAGCGTCCACAGCTGCCGATGCTAAGGCGCTAGCCTGACCTGCATGACGGAGCCGGGCACCGAACCTCTCGATGTCCCGATCCGGGATGCCTCGATCCGGCTGGGCCAGTTCCTCAAGCTAGCCGGGTTGATCGACTCGGGCGCCGACGCCAAAACCGTGATCGCCGACGGGCTGGTCACCGTCAACGGCGAGGTCGAACACCGCCGCGGCAGGCAGCTGCATTCCGCCGATGTGGTGGTGTTCGCCGGGCGGGGCGCCCGGGTCGCCGATGGGTGAATTCGCGCCGTGGATCAACCATTTCGAACGAAACGGCACGGTTCACGACCGCGCCGACGCCGCCATCGACTTCGGCGCCCGGTGCGAGCTTCCCGACGCCGTGCGCGTCCCGCTGATCGAGTCGGTGCGCCGCTTCCAACTCGGTGAGAGCGACGACGGCGCTCAGCTCTTGCGCAAAGCCGGGGATGCCGGCGATCACGACTACACCCGCGCCGCACGGCTTTTCGTCGCCGAGGAGCAGGAACACGCTGCACTGCTGCTGCGCCTGCTCGACTATCTCGGCGGCGAGCCCATGCAACGGCACTGGTCCGACGCCGTGTTCGTGCGGCTGCGCAGGCTGATGGGGCTGCGCACCGAACTGATGGTGCTGACCGTGGCCGAGGTCGTCGCACTGTCCTACTACGGCGGGCTGGCCAGGGCCTGCCCCGATCCCGTCACCCGGGCGGTTGCCGCGCGCATCGTCGCCGACGAACACGAGCACGTGCGGTTCCAGGAACACCGCCTGCGGGCGGGTTTCGCCGGGACGGGCGTCGCACTGCGCGTGCTCGCGCGCGGCCTGTGGTGGCTCACTGCCATCGGGGCGACGCTGGTCGTCTCCTCCGATCACGGGCCCTTGTTGGACGCGATCGGGTACCGGCGGCGCCGCTTCGTCGCCGATGTGTTCGCCGACTTCACCCAGACCGTGCGCGCGGTGTTCAGGCCGTGACTGTTCGCTAGGCCTTGACTGTCCGCTAGGCCTTGGCGATCGCGACCTTCACACCGTCGCCGATCTCGCTGCCGTCGGCCGGATCACCGAAATCGAAACTGGTCGCCAGGATTTCGCGTGCGATCAGATCGCGGTGGGTCCGGGCCCACGCCTGCCGCTCCTGCGGCACCGAGATCACCACGCTGATCCGGTCGGACACGTCGAGACCCGTCGACTTGCGCAGGTCCTGCAGTTCGCGGATGCGGTCCTTGGCCCAGCCCTCGGCCTCCAACTCCTCGGTCACCGTGCCGTCGAGCACCACCAGACCGGCCCCGTCGGGCAGCGCGGCGGTGTATTCGGGATCGGCTGCGACCAGCCGCGAGCTGTACTCCTCGGGCTGCAACACCGCCGGTCCCGCCGTGAGCGTTCCGTCGGCGTTGACGACGGCAGCTCCCGCCTTGACGGCCTTGATGGCCGCCTGCACATCCTTGCCCAGCCGGGGGCCCGCGACGCGGGCGTTGACCGTCAGCTCGAACCGTCCGTAGGTATCGATGTCGTCGGTGAGCTCGACGGCCTTGACGTTGAGCTCGTCGGCGATGAGGTCGGTGAACGGCACCAGTCGTTGCGGGTTGTCCACGGCCACCGTCAGTTTCGGCAGCGGCAGCCGCACCCGCAGCTTCTTGGCCTTGCGCAGCGACGAGCCTGTCGACGCCACCTCGCGCACCAAGTCCATCGTCTCGACCAGCTCGGCATCGGCGGGCAGCAGCCCCTCCTCCGGCCAGTCGGTCAGGTGCACTGATCGTTCACCGGTCAGGTCGCGCCAGATCCGCTCGGTCACGAGCGGCAACAGCGGGGCGGCCAGCCGGGCGGTCACCTCCAGCACGGTGTGCAGGGTGTCGATCGCGTCGGGTTCCTCCTCCCAGAACCGCGAACGGGACCGTCGCACATACCAATTCGTCAATGCCTCGGTGAACTGCCGCAGCTGGTCACAGGCGCCCGAAATGTCGCAGACGTCGAGCGAGGCGGTGAGTTCGTCGCGCAGCACGGCGAGCTTGGCCAGGATGTAGCGGTCCAGCACATGCTCGGAGTCGGTGCGCCAGGTCCCCTTCTTCGGCGCGTACAGCGCGAGGAAGGTGTAGGCGTTCCACAGCGGCAGCAGCACCTGACGGACGCCTTCGCGGATGCCCTGTTCGGTGACGATCAGGTTGCCGCCGCGCAGGATCGGCGAGGCCATCAGGAACCAGCGCATGGCGTCGGAGCCGTCGCGGTCGAAAACCTCTGTCACATCTGGATAGTTGCGCAGCGACTTGCTCATCTTCTGGCCGTCGTTGCCCAGCACGATCCCGTGTGCCACACAGGTTTTGAACGCGGGCTTGTCGAACAGCGCGGTGGCCAGGATGTGCAGGGTGTAGAACCAGCCGCGGGTCTGGCCGATGTACTCGACGATGAAGTCGCCGGGGAAATGCGCCTCGTCGGCGTCCGCCCCGCCCGTGAACCACTCGGCGTTCTCGAACGGGTAGTGCACCTGCGCGTAAGGCATCGAGCCCGAGTCGAACCAGACGTCGAACACGTCCTCGATGCGCCGCATCGTCGACTTGCCCGTCGGATCGTCGGGATTGGGCCGGGTGAGTTCGTCGATATAGGGCCGGTGCAGATCAGTCGGGCGCACGCCGAAGTCGCGCTCGAGCTCGTCGAGGCTGCCGTAGACGTCGATGCGCGGATAGGCCGGATCGTCGGACTTCCACACCGGAATCGGCGTGCCCCAGTAGCGATTTCGCGAGATCGACCAGTCGCGGGCACCGGCCAGCCACTTGCCGAACTGACCGTCCTTGACGTGCTCGGGATACCAGGTGATCTGCTGGTTGAGCTCCACCATGCGGTCGCGGAACTCAGTGACCTTGATGAACCACGATGACACGGCGCGATAGATCAGCGGGTTGCGGCACCGCCAGCAGTGCGGATAGGAGTGCTCGTAGGTCTCGTGCCGCACGAGCACCGCGCCGTGGGCCGCCGCGGATCCGGACTGGTTCTTCAGGTCGCGGATGATCTGCGGGTTGGCGTCGAAGACGTGCT
>NZ_LZJE01000002.1:0-1052 GCF_001666865.1 Mycobacterium sp. E136 | reverse complement strand
CAAGCACATCGACGACTACGCGACCTCGCCGCTGTTCTCCGACGACGAGCGCGCCGCGATCGCCTACGCCGACGCGAAACCTATGTGGGCGAATGGCTTCCGGAGCCGGTTGTCGTCCCGCTGGACAGCGACGACCCGTTGGCGGCGGTGGTTGCGGGCGAGGACGCCCGGTTCGCCGCGATGGTGGTGCTCGAGCGGCTCACGCCCGACCAGCGGGTGGCTTTCGTGCTGCACGACGGCTTCTCGGTACCCTTCGCGGAGATCGCCGACGTGCTCGGAATCGGCGAGGCGGCGGCTCGGCAACTCGCGTCGCGCGCTCGTCGGGCCGTTGCCGATGCGCCGCCACCGGTTCCCGACGAGGCCCACAACGAGGTGGCGGGCGCGCTGATGGCGGCGCTGGCGTCGGGCGACATGGAAGCCGTTGTGGCGCTGCTGCATCCGGATGTCACCTTCACCGGCGACTCGAACCGCCGGGCACCCACCGCACCGCGCGTCATCCACGGACCGGAGAAAGTGGCCCGGTTCCTGTTCGGACTGGTCCGACGATACGGACCGCAGTTCCTGTCGTCGAGCCAGCTGGCGAACGTCAACGGACAGCTGGGCAGCTACCTCTCCGGCTCACCGGCCAACGATGGCTACCCGGAGGTCATGCCGCGCGTCACCGCGATGACCGTGCGCGACGGCAAGGTCTGCGCGATTTGGGATATCGCCAACCCGGACAAGTTCACCGGTTCACCGTTGAAGGCTCGTCTGTAGCCGTCGTCTCCTCGCGCAAGCGCTCGTCGGAAGCCCACGGAACGCGGCACGAGTCGCCGGAACCGAAGCCCTGCTCGGTGATTCCCAGCGCCGAGTACATCCGCGCCCGCATGTTCTCCACGCCGATTTGATACGTCAGCTCGATGACGCCGTCGTCGCCGAACCGCTGCCGAAGGTCGTCGACCTGCTCATCGGTGATGGTGTGCGGGTCGGTGGTCATCGCGTCGGCGTAGGCGATCGCGGCGCGCTCGTCGTCGGAGAACAGCGGCGAGGTCGCGTAGTCGTCGATGTGCTTG
>NZ_LZJE01000001.1:0-14457 GCF_001666865.1 Mycobacterium sp. E136 | reverse complement strand
CACCGCGGCGCCCAGCGCGATGCGTCCGTCGTGCTGTTCGAGCCATCCCACGGGCGGGCGGGTGACCGCCGGCCACGTCATGCCCGGTGTCTCCGACGGGGGCAGCCCGAGGAGCAGCGGGCCGATATCGTCGAGTTCCTTGACCCGCCAGGCATTTCCGCGCTCGGCGGCGAACCGTCGAGCAACGGCCAGCATCGTCGGCACCGCCGAACTTCCCGGGAGCCGCACACCGGTGTCGCGACCCGCCAGCAGCAGCGCGGCCACCTCACCGTCGAAGTGCACGCCGACATCGGGGCCGAGGCCGGAGATGTCGCCGCGCCCGTCGTCGATGCCGAACATGAACCGGCCGGGAAGGCCCGCCAGCTCCGGGTCGGCCCGGATGGCTTCGTCGAGGTCGATGACGAGCCCGCGGATGTCCGTGGCCGGCGGCCCCACCCGGCCCGACAGCGGTGAGGCGACGATGTTGCGTACGCGTTCGTGGGTCGCCGACGGCAGCAGATCGGCCGCCGCCGCGGCCTCGGCGACCGCCGCCGTGTCGGTGACGCCGCGGATCTGCAGATTGCCCCGCGAGGTCAGCTCCAGCGTGCCCGCACCCCAGTCGGTGGCCGCTCGCGCCAGCGCCTGCAGCTGCGGGGCGGTGATGACCCCGCCGGGCAGCCGCATGCGGGCCAGCGCGCCGTCCGCGGCCCGATGCACTTGCAGCGCACCGGGGCAGGCGTCCTGGTCGCGCGTCCTGGCCACGAGTTCACGGTAGTCGTGAGTACAGCGTCCGAACACAGGTAGTGCTCTACGCGTGCCCTGCCGGTCCGTCGCTCGTAGCGTCCGGAACATCGAGGTCCGAGGGGGACCAAGCCAGCACGGTGGGAGATCGTCATGACCGAACTGACCACGACCAGGCCCCAGCCGACGAAACGACCGGTGCCGACGATAGCGGTGCGCGGAATCTGGCACAGCCACCGCGGAGCGGAGCACAGGCACTATCCGCAGCGGTTCAGCTATCTCGAGAATGCGTTGCTGTCTCGTGAGCTCGACCGGCTGTGATCAGCTGGCCAGGGCCGCGGTTTGCGTGGTTTCGACACTGGCCACCGCCGAGTACGCCGAGGCGTCACCCGCCACGACGCGGCTTTGCCGGCCGTAGATGTCGACGGGGATGTCCCCGGCCAGGGTGATGCGGTTGAGCCGGCGGTACTGGTCGTCGTAGTCGGCGACGGCGTAGTGCTGGGTGGCCCGGTTGTCCCACAGCGCGACGTCGCCGAGCTGCCAGCTCCACCGAATCGTGTTTTCCAGCTTGGTGATTCGGTCCTGAAACAAATTGAACAGGGCGGCCGACTCGGTCGATCGGAGCCCGACGAACTTCTTGACGAAGTGGCCGAGCAGCAGCACCCGTTTACCGGTCTCCGGGTGCACGCGGACCACCGGATGCTCGGTTTCGTAGTAGTCGGAGACGAATTCGTCGCGGTACGACCGCTGCTCGGCGGTCAGGGACGCGTTGGGCTCGTCGTGCAGGGTGGCGTAGTCGTACTGGTTGGTGTGCACGGCCCACAGGTTCTCGGCGAGCGTGCGCAGGGGTGCCGGTAGCCGGTCGTAGGCGGCCTCGGTGGACGCCCACGTCGTCGTTCCGCCGTACGGGGGCAGGGTGATGGCCCGCAGGATCGACGCCTTCGGAATTCGGTCGACGAACGTCACGTCGGTGTGCCAGCTGTTGGCCTTGTCGTACCGGGAATCGATGGGCAGGAAGCGCTCACCGCGTGAGGTCACGGTCGGGTGCGCGGTCGTCGGCGTGCCCAGCGCCTGGGCGAAGGCGAGCTGACCGTCGTCGTCCAAGCCGTGCTGGTCGCGGAAGAAGATCACCTTGTGTTCGAGCAGGGCCGCGTTGATCGCCGACGCGGTCTCCGCGTCGACGCCCGCGCTGAGGTCGACGCCCTCGACCCGGGCACCGATGTGGGCGCCGAGCTTTGACACCCGTAGCGATGACGACATGTGAGCAACCTCCAGACGGTCCGTGAAGCCTGCTGGTCACATTCGCCGCGCGCCCTTGCGATCACAATCGTTCGGCTCAGCGCGAATGGAAGGGCTCGTGTTTCGGCTGGATCAAGATCGGGTAGCTCACCGCCGTGAGGGCACTGTGGGACTACATCACCGCCCACCAAGCGCAGCTGGCGTTCGACTCCTATCAACACGTCAGTGCCGTCGTCCAGAGCGTGCTCATCGCGACGATCGTCGGGGTGGTGATCGGGGTGCTGACCTACCGAAACCCGACGGCGGCCAACCTCGCGACCGCGACATCCAGCGTGATCCTGACGGTCCCCGCGTTCGCTCTGCTCGGCTTGCTGATCCCGCTGTTCGGGCTCGGGGTGGTGCCCAGTGTCGCTGCGCTGGTGCTGTACTCGCTGCTGCCGATCGTGCGCAACACGATCGTCGGGCTCAACGGGGTCGACCCCGCGCTCACCGACGCCGCGCGGGGAATCGGCATGAGCCGGCTCGACACCCTGGCCCGCGTCGAACTGCGTCTGGTGTGGCCGTCGATCCTGTCTGCCATGCGGATCAGCACGCAGATGTCGATGGGAGTGCTGGCGATCGCCGCCTACGTCAAGGGGCCCGGACTGGGCAACCTGATCTTCACCGGCCTGGCGCGCGTGGGCAGTCCGACGGCCGTACCGATGGCCCTGGCCGGCACGCTGCTGATCGTCGTCCTCGCACTCGCACTCGATGCGGTCCTCGTCGTCATCGGTCGCATCACCACGTCGAAAGGTATTCGATGACAACCCAAATCGCGCCGGAGGACACCAGCTCGAACGGCAGCACGGGGGTCCGCATCGTGCTGGACCACGTCTCGAAGGTCTATCCCGGCTCCGACAGCCCCGCGGTGGACGACGTGTCGCTGGAGATCCCCGCCGGCGAGATCGTCGTGTTCGTCGGCCCGTCCGGCTGCGGGAAGACCACGATGATGCGGATGATCAACCGGCTGTCCGAACCGACGTCGGGCACGATCATGATCGGCGACAACGACGCGCTGTCCATCCGGCCGACCGAGCTTCGCCGCTCGATCGGCTACTCGATCCAGCAGGCAGGGCTGTTCCCGCACATGACGATCCGGCAGAACGTCGGCCTGGTGCCGGGCTTGCTGCGTTGGGATCGCAAGCGCATCGCCGAGCGCGTCGATGAACTGCTCGACATGGTTGGCCTCGAGCCGGGTCAGTACGCCGAGCGGTATCCGCGCCAACTGCCGACCCTCCGGTCCTGTTGATGGACGAACCGTTCGGCGCCGTCGACCCGATCACCCGCAGCACGCTGCAGGACGAACTGCTGCGGCTTCAGGGCGAACTGCGTAAGACCATCGTGTTCGTCACGCACGACTTCGGTGAAGCAGTAAAGCTCGGCGACCGGATCACGGTGCTGGGCAACCAGTCCAAGGTCCTGCAGTACGACACACCGCAGAACATCCTGGCCAGCCCCGCCGATGACACCGTCGCCGGTTTCGTCGGCTCCGGCGCTTCGCTGCGCCAGCTGGGTCTGATGCGCATCAAGGATGTGGAGCTGCGGCAGCATCCGGCTGTGCGCCAGACCGATTCGATCGACGACGTCCGAAAGGTTCTGGCGGGCAGCGAGTTCGACTGGGTGGTCGTGCTGGACGAACGGGAGCGGCCCGTGAGCTGGGTGCGGGAGAGCAATCTCGACCACGCGGCCGCGCTCGCCGACGCCGTCGAACCGCTCGACGTCGTCAGCACTCAGTCGACGCTGGAGGACGCCCTGGAAGCGATCCTGGCACAACAGCATGCGTCGGCCGTCGTGGCCGGGCCGGGCAGCCGGTATGCCGGCGTCGTCACGCTCGACACGCTGATCGACACGATCACCTGGCTTCGGGCCTCGGCGGAGGCCAGCACGGACGGACAACCGTGACCGCGGTCGCGGACTCCGCCCAGTCGGCGCGCGCCGACCCCGGCGAACGCAGACGACTGCTCATCCAACCCATCGTGGTGCTGATCGTCGCTGCCGCCGTGGTGTTCTGGGCGTTCAACCGCGACCTCACCGCTACCCAGCAGGAGAACATCAACCCCGGCAACATCGCGACGCTGATCTGGCAGCACCTGTTGATCACCGTTGCGGTCACCGCGATCGTGCTGTTGATCGGGGTGCCGCTCGGCGTGCTGGTCACACGCCCCGGTGCGAAGATGTTGCGGCCCTTCTTCATGGGTGTCGCCAACATCGGCCAGGCGGCGCCCGCCATCGGCCTGCTGGTCCTGCTGTTCCTGTGGACCGGCAGGACCGGGTTCTGGATCGGCGTCCTGCCGATCGCGCTGTACTCGCTGCTGCCGGTGCTGGCCAGCACGATCCTCGGCATCAACCAGGTGGACCGGTCGCTGGTGGATGCCGGTCTGGGACAAGGCATGTCGCGGCGATCGGTGCTGACGCGGGTCGAGTTGCCGCTGGCCATCCCGTACATCCTGGCCGGCCTGCGCACATCGCTGGTGCTCGCGGTGGGGACGGCAACCCTGTCGTTCCTCGTCAACGCCGGCGGCCTCGGCATCCTCATCGACACCGGATACAAGTTGCAGGACAACGTGACCCTGATCCTGGGCAGCGTGCTCGCGGTGTGCCTCGCGTTGCTGGTCGACTGGCTCGGCGGGCTCGCCGAGTTCTACCTCAACCCCAAGGGTCTGCGATGATCCGCCGCACCGTCGTCCTGCTGGCCTGCGCACTGCTCGCCGGGTGCGGGCTCGGGGCGGGAAGCACCGTGCCGCTCAAGGTCGGGCCGGCCTCGATCCAACGCAATCCCGCACTCGAGGGCGTTCCGATCACGGTGGGCTCCAAGGAATACACCGAACAGGTGATCCTCGGCTACATCCTGGAGTACACCTTGGCCGCGGCCGGAGCCGACGTCCGCGACCTCACCGGCATCGTGGGCTCGCGCAGCACACGCGAGGCGCAGCTGTCGGGTCAGGTCGACGTCGCGTACGAGTTCACCGGCAACGCGTGGATCAACTATCTCGGCCACGAGAAGCCGATCCCCGACAGCCGCAAGCAGTTCGACGCGGTCCGCGATGAGGATCTGGCCCGCAACGACATGGTGTGGTTGCCGCCGGGGCCGATGGACGACACCTACGCACTGGCGGCCAGCCGGGGAGTCGTCGAGCGGACCAATGTGCGCACGCTGTCGGAGTACGCCGAGTTGGTCAAGCGCGATCCGGCGGCGGCACGCACCTGCGTCGACACCGAGTTCCGGGCCCGCCAGGACGGCTATCCCGGCATGGCCGCGGCCTACGGATTCGACCCCGCGCGCGCGCAGACGCCAGTGCTCCAGGTCGGCATCATCTACCAGGCCACCGCCGACGGGACACAGTGCGACTTCGGTGAGGTGTTCACCACCGACGGCCGCATCGCTGCGCTCGACCTCGTCGTGCTCACCGACGACAAGCAGTTCTTCGCCCACTACAACCCGTCGGTGACGATGAAACGCGCTTTCTACGAGGCGCATCCGCAGATCGCGGACGTCACGGCACCGGTGACGGCGGCGCTGACCAACGAGGCCATCATGGACATGAACAAGCAGGTCGACGTGGAGGGCCGCGACCCGAGCGTGGTCGCGCGTGACTGGATGGTGGCGCAGGGCTTCATCACCGCGCAGTAATCGCGATTTTCGTCGATATCGCCTCTTTTCCGCGCGTACCCTTCCGATAGCCGAAGGGGGTCGCGATGGCGGAGAAACGTGCGGTGAAAGTCGCGATCGTCGGCGCCGGAATGTCGGGCATCTGTATGGCGGCCAAGTTGCAGGACGCCGGCATCGACACCTTCACGATCTTCGAACAAGCCGACGAGGTCGGTGGCACCTGGCGCGACAACACCTATCCCGGGCTGCACTGCGACGTGCCGTCTCGGTTCTACTCGTATACCTTCCGGTCGAACCCCGAATGGTCCCGGCTGCTACCGCCGGGCAACGAGGTTCAGTCGTACTTCAAACAGGTGGCGACCGAGCGCGGCATCCGCAGCCACATCAAGTTCGGCACACCCGTGACCAGCGCGGAGTTCCGCGACGGCAGATGGTGGATCGGCACCGCCGACGGCTCCGAACCGTTCGACGTCCTCATCACCGCGACGGGCATCCTGCGGGTACCGCGCTATCCCGACATCCCCGGACTGGACACGTTCGCAGGCCCGATGTTCCACTCGTCTCGCTGGGATCACTCGGTGCCGTTGCAGGACAAGCGGATCGGTTTGATCGGGACCGGATCGACGGGTGTCCAGATCACCGCCGAACTCGGCGGAAAAGTGCGGGGGCTCACGATCTTTCAACGCACCGCTCAGTGGGTCTTCCCGTTCCCGAACCCGCGGTACTCACCGATCACAAAGGCCGCGCTGCGACGCGCCCCGGCGCTGAGCCGGCTCGGCTACCGCTTCTGGCAGGCCGTGTACGAGAACTTCTTCGCCAAGGCGATGGTCCATCCGGGACTCCGTCGCCGGCTGGTGTCGGCGATGTGCCGGTGGAACCTCAACCTCTCCGTGCGCGACCCGCAGCTGCGCCGCAAACTGACACCCGACTACCAGGCGATGTGCAAGCGCATCGTCGCCGCCGGACACTACTACCAGTCCGTGCAGGAGCCGGGTGTCGACGTTGTCGTCGACCCGATCGATCACATCGAGCCCCGGGGCGTCGTCACCGCGGACGGCACCCTGCACGAGCTCGATCTCCTGGTGGTCGCGACCGGCTTCGACGCGCACGCCTATACGCGCCCGATGGAGATCATCGGGCACAACGGCGTCTCGTTGGACGACGCATGGACGGACGGCCCGCAGGCCTACCGTTCGGTCGCAGTGCCGGGCTTCCCGAACATGTTCATGCTGATGGGGCCGCACTCTCCGATCGGTCAGCAGTCGCTCGTGATCATCGCCGAGAACCAGGCCGACTACGCGATGTGGTGGATCGAGCGCATCCGGGACGGCCGTATCGAGGCCGCGGCGCCGACGGAGATCGCCACCAAGGATTACAACGAGCAGATGAAATCGGCCATGCCGCATACGGTTTGGACGACCGGCTGCAACAGCTGGTATCTCGACAAGCACGGGCTGCCCGAACTGTTCCCGTGGGAGCCGGTCCGTCATCGCCGGCTGTTGGCGTCGCCGCAGCCATCCGATTTCGACGTCCAAACGGCTCAAACGTGACGGTCGTCACACTAGAGCCTCTAGTGATCCGTGCCACACAAGTCGATCTCAAACCGTCGCTGACGTCGTAAGTTCCCGGTTACTGCACGTGTGTGCAGTAAGCGTCAGGAAGGAACGACGATGTTCGAACTCATCGTGTTCGGTGCTCTTCTGGTCGTGCTGATCGCCGCCCTCGGGTTGCCGTATCCGCAGAGCACCTACGGCCGCTGGAACCGCCACTAACCGCTTCGGTATCTGCCGCACGCCCGCGGAGCGGAATACGGCGTGGGGTAGTAATGGGGGGTGGCTCAGCCGTCTCGCGACCCCGCCGTCTTGCTCCTGTCCACCTCGGACACCGACCTGATCACGGCCCGGTCCAGCGGCGCCAACTACCGGTGGGCGAACCCCTCGCGGCTGATCGACGGCGAACTCGGCGAACTGCTGCGCGACGCCGACGTCGTGGTGGTGCGCATCCTCGGCAGCTACCGCGCCTGGCAGGACGGCATCGACGAGGTCGTGGCCAGCGGAGTGCCCGCGGTCGTCGTCAGCGGCGAGCAGTCGCCGGACGCGGAGTTGATGCGGCACTCGACCACACCCGCGGGGGTTGCGCTGCAGGCGCATGTCTACCTGGCTCAGGGCGGCGTCTCGAACCTGCGCCAGTTGCACGCGTTCCTGTGCGACACGGTGTTGATGACCGGCTTCGGGTTCTCGCCGCCCGAGAGCACGCCGCTGTGGGGCGTGGTGCCCCGCGAAGGGGCCGGTGACGGCCCGACCGTCGCGGTGCTCTACTACCGCGCGCAGCACCTCGCGGGCAACACCGCCTACGTCGAGGCGCTGTGCGATGCGATCGAAAACGCCGGGGGTCGTGCGCTGCCGGTGTTCTGCGCGTCGCTGCGCACCGCCGACGCGGAGCTTCTCGAACTGCTCGGAACGGCCGACGCGCTGATCACGACCGTTCTCGCGGCGGGTGGGGCCACCCCGTCGACCGTGTCGGCCGGTGGCGCGGATGACAGCTGGAACGTCGCGCACCTTGCGGCACTGGACATTCCGATCATGCAGGGGTTGTGCCTGACGAGCCCGCGGTCGCAGTGGCAGAACAATGACGACGGGCTCTCGCCGCTCGACGTCGCGACACAGGTCGCCGTGCCCGAGTTCGACGGCCGCATCATCACCGTGCCGTTCTCGTTCAAGGAGATCGACGACGAGGGACTGACGTCGTACGTGCCCGATCCCGAACGCTGCGCGCGCGTCGCCGGGCTGGCCGTGCGGCACGCCCGGCTGCGGTCGATTCCGGTGCAGGACAAGCGGATCGCGGTGGTCTTCTCCGCCTATCCGACCAAACACGCGCGCATCGGCAACGCCGTCGGGCTCGACACCCCGGCCAGTGCCGTCGCCCTGCTGCGTGCGATGCGCGAGCACGGCTACCGCATCGACGACGCAGACGGAGCCGGCGACCTCGGCACGATCATCGCCTCCGGCGATGGGGACGCGCTCATTCACGCACTGATCGAACGCGGTGGCCAGGACCCCGACTGGCTGACCGAAGGACAGGTCGAGGGCAATCCGATCCGGGTGTCGGCCAAGGACTATCGCGACTGGTTCGCCACGCTGCCCGCCGAACTCACCGACGCGATCGTCGAGCATTGGGGTCCGCCGCCGGGGGAGATGTTCGTCGACCGCAGCGCCGACCCCGACGGCGAGATCGTCATCGCCGCGCTGCAGGCGGGCAATGTCGTGCTGATGGTGCAGCCGCCGCGCGGATTCGGCGAGAACCCCGTCGCCATCTACCACGACCCGGACCTACCGCCCAGCCACCACTACCTCGCCGCATACCGGTGGATCGAGTCGGTGTTCGGCGCCGACGCGGTCGTACATCTGGGCAAACACGGCAATCTCGAATGGCTGCCGGGCAAGACCCTCGGCATGTCGGCGGCCTGCGGATCGGACGCCGCGCTGGGCAACCTGCCGCTGATCTACCCGTTTCTGGTCAACGACCCAGGCGAGGGCACCCAGGCCAAGCGTCGCGCCCACGCCACTCTCGTCGACCATCTAATCCCGCCCATGGCGCGCGCCGAAAGCTACGGCGACATCGCCCGTCTGGAGCAGTTGCTCGACGAGCACGCGAACGTATCGGCGCTCGACCCCGGCAAGCTGCCCGCGATCCGACAGCAGATCTGGACGCTGATGCGCGCCGCGAAGATGGACCACGACCTCGGGCTGGAGGAGCGCCCCGAGGAGGACTCGTTCGACGACATGCTCCTGCACGTCGACGGCTGGCTCTGCGAGATCAAGGACGTCCAGATCCGCGACGGTCTGCACATCCTCGGCGAAACACCCAGCGGCGAGGACGAACTCGACCTGGTGCTGGCGATCCTGCGGGCCCGGCAGTTGTTCGGCGGCGAACAGACGGTGCCGGGTCTGCGCCAGGCCCTCGGCCTCGCCGAGGACGGCAACGACGAGCGCGCGGCAGTCGACGCCGCCGAGGAGCAAGCCCGCAAACTGGTTGCCGCGCTGCAGGAGTCGGGATGGACCGCCGATGTCGTCGACACGCTGACCGACAACGCCGACGTCGCCGCGGTGCTGCGGTTCGCTGCCGCCGAAGTGGTGCCGCGGCTCGCGGGCACGGCGCAGGAGATTCCGCAGATTCTCCGGGCGCTGGACGGGCGCTTCATCCCCGCCGGGCCGTCGGGGTCGCCGCTGCGCGGGCTGGTCAACGTGTTGCCCACCGGACGCAACTTCTACTCCGTCGATCCCAAGGCGGTGCCGTCGCGGCTGGCGTGGGAAACCGGTGTGGCGATGGCGGATTCGCTGCTGACCCGTTACCGCGAGGACTACGGCGACTGGCCGCGGTCGGTCGGGCTGTCGGTATGGGGCACCTCGGCCATGCGGACCGCCGGCGACGACATCGCCGAAGTGCTGGCCCTGCTGGGGGTTCGCCCGGTCTGGGACGAGGCGTCGCGGCGGGTCGTCGACCTCGAACCGATCACGCTCGCAGACCTGGGCAGACCCCGCATCGACGTCACCGTGCGCATCTCGGGGTTCTTCCGAGACGCGTTCCCGCACGTCGTCACGATGCTCGACGACGCCGTGGCGTTGGTCGCCGGGCTCGACGAACCGGCCGAGGACAACTACGTCCGTGCCCACGCACAGGCCGACATCGCCGAACACGGCGACGAGCGTCGCTCCACCACAAGGATTTTCGGATCCAAACCGGGAACGTACGGTGCCGGGCTGCTGCAGCTGATCGACAGCCGCAACTGGCGCGACGACGCCGACCTCGCCGAGGTGTACACGGCGTGGGGCGGATTCGCCTACGGCCGCGGCCTGGACGGCGCGCCGGCCGCCGACGACATGAGCAGGCAGTACCGCCGAATCGCGGTCGCCGCGAAGAACACCGACACGCGCGAACACGACATCGCCGACTCCGACGACTACTTCCAGTACCACGGCGGCATGATCGCCACCGTCCGGGCGTTGACCGGTAAGGATCCGGCCGCCTACATCGGCGACAACACCCGCCCCGACGCCGTGCGCACTCGCACGCTCTCCGAGGAGACCACCCGGGTGTTCCGCGCCCGGGTGGTCAATCCCCGGTGGATCAACGCGATGCGCAGGCACGGCTACAAGGGTGCATTCGAAATGGCCGCCACGGTCGACTACCTGTTCGGTTACGACGCGACCGCGGGCGTGATGGCCGACTGGATGTACGAGCGGCTGTCGCAGGAGTACGTGCTCGACGACGAGAACCGCAAGTTCATGGCCGAGTCCAATCCGTGGGCGCTGCACGGTATGGCCGAACGACTGCTGGAGGCCGCCGACCGCGGCATGTGGTCCGCACCCGAACGGGCGACGCTCGACGGACTGCGCAACGTGCTCCTGGAGACCGAGGGCGATCTGGAGGGCTAGGTTGGGTGGCGTGTCTGCCACCTTTGCCGATGTCGCGAAGTCCGAGTACATCCTGCTGACCGCGTTCACCAAGGACGGCAGGGCGAAGCCCACGCCGATCTGGGCGGTGCCCGAGGGTGACGGCCTGATCGCCATCACGCAGGAACAATCGTGGAAGGTCAAGCGGATCCGCAATACGCCGCGGGTGACCATAGCGCCGTGCGATATGCGCGGTAATCCGAAGGGCGAGGCGGTCGAGGCGGTCGCTTCGATCCTCGACAAGTCGGCCAATGGCGCGACCTACGCCGCGATCGGCAAGCGCTACGGGTTGCTCGGCAAGACGTTCAACGTTTTCTCCAAGCTGCGCGGGGGAATGAACAAGAACGTAACCATCGAGATCAAGCCGGGGTGATCATGGCCGACACGTTCGACGACGTCGCGCATTCGAAGTACATGCTGCTGACGACCTTCACCAAGGACGGCAGACCCAAGCCCACCCCGATCTGGGGCGCCCCGGAGGGGGACAAGCTGCTGGTCATCACCGACGACGGGTCGTGGAAAACCAAGCGCATCAACAACACCCCACGGGTGACCATCCAGAAGTCGTCGGCGCTGGGCAAGCCCAAGGGCGAGCCCGTCGAGGCGGTCGCCCGGGTGCTGCCCAAGGACGACACCCGCCGGGTCTTCGACAAGGTCACACGCCGCTACTGGTATCACGCGTGGTGGTGGATCCCGCAGGCGCTCATCCGCGGCGGCATCGACAAGGTGCACATCGGAATCGAGATCAAGCCGGCGTAGCCGGCAGGTGTTCGCCGAAGAACGCGAACACCCGCGCCCAGGCGTCGTCGGCGGCCGCCCCGTTGTACCCGAACCCGGTGATCCGCAATAACGGTTGCCCGGGCAGCTTGTTGGCAAAGCTGTGGCCGGCGTCCGGATACACCTTGATGTCCGACGGAATTCCCTTGTCCTCGAGGACTTTCCGCAACCGGTCGGCGGCCCCGATGCCGATCGGGTCGCGACGGCCGAAGCTGGCGACGACCGGGCACGCGCCGGTCAGCGTCTCGTCGAGTTGGCGGGGCAACGGGGTGCCGTAGAACGGCGCCGACGCGCCGAACCCCTGCGGCGACATCACCAACGCGAACTGCCCGCCCATGCAGAACCCGGCGATGCCGACCGCGCCCGTGCACTCCGGCAGGGCCAGCACATGGTCACGGGCGGCCAGGATGTCGTCGAGCGCGCGACCCCGCTTGCTGAGCAGTTCGCGAAACACTCGGGTGATGCAGCGGGCGCGCCCACCCCGGGAGTACAGATTCGGCGTGATCGCGATGTAACCGGCGCCGGCGATGCGGGCCGCGATCGCCTCGTTGTCCGGTCCGTACCCGATCGCGTCGTGCACGACCACGATCGCCGGCCACGGCCCCTCGCCGTCCGGCGTCGAGAGCAACGCGTCGATCGGACCGTCCGGCGTATCGATCTTGATCGTGCCCACACCGTCAATCTACGGAACCCGACAGCCGGCCCGGACGTTAACCGCGTATGGCGATGCGGCTCTTTGTCCTCTATGTGCTCATCGAGACAGCGGTCGTGGTGGCCCTGGTGTCGACGATCGGCATCGGCTGGACGCTACTGCTGCTGCTCGCGACGTTCATATTGGGCTTCGCGCTGGCCGGATCGCAGCTGCGGCGCCACATCGACCGGCTGCGTTCGGGCCTGACCCCGGCGACCCTGCACGGTACGGCCGCCGACAGCATCCTGGTCGCGCTCGGCGTCGTACTGGCCGTGATCCCGGGGCTGGCCAGCTCGGTGATGGGCGCGCTGCTCCTTCTGCCGCCGACGCGGGCGGCGGCCCGTCCGGTGCTCACCGCGCTGGCCGCGCGCCGGATGCCGCTGATCACCGCCGGGGTCGCGGGCTGGGGAGCGGCCACGAGGCGGGAGGACTACATCGACGGTGAGGTCGTCGACGTGGTCGACGTCGAACCGCCCGCCGTGGAGCGCGCGCCTCGTTCCACCGACGACCTGTGAGAACCTCCCGTAGGTGACGACCCTTCTGCTCAACGGGCGGGTGCACAGCCCCGCCATGCCCGACGCCACGGCTCTCGCGGTGCGCGACGGTGTGATCGCCTGGCTGGGCAGCGACGACGTCGGCCGCAGCCAATACCCCGACGCGCAGGTCATCGACCTCGACGGTGCCTTCGTCGCACCCGCCTTCGTGGACAGCCACATTCACCTCACCGCCACCGGGCTGGCGCTCTCGGGCCTCGACCTCCGGTCGGCCCGATCCAGGCAGCACTGCCTGCAACTGCTCGACGACTACGCCCGCAGCCATCCCGACGGCCCGATCTGGGCTCACGGCTGGGACGAATCGGACTGGCCCGAACGCACCCCTCCCAGCACCGATGACGTCGACGCCGTCGTCGGCGACCGGCCCGCCTACCTCGCGCGGGTGGACGTGCACTCGGCCGTCGCGTCGACCGCATTGCGGGCACTTCGCACCGGCCTGGTCGACGCCGCCGGATACGACCCGCTGCGGCCGCTGACGGCCGATGCGCACCACGTGGTCCGTGCCGAGGCGCGCACCCGGCTGAACCCGCAGCAGCGCGACCACGCGCGCACAGCCGCGTTGAACGCGGCGGCGGCGTCCGGTATCGCCGCCGTGCACGAGTGCGCCGGCCCGCAGATCGGCGGCCTCGACGACTGGGACGAGATCCGCGCCCTCGACCACGGCGTCGAGATCATCGGCTACTGGGGCGAAGCGGTGACCACGGCCGATCAGGCGCACGCGCTGATCGAGCGCACCGGCGCCCGGGGCCTGGCCGGCGACCTGTTCGTCGACGGAGCGCTCGGCTCGCGCACCGTCGCCCACGGGTCTATTCCGGTGACGGGGCTGTCCGAGCCGAAGGCGAGGGGCACGCCTTGGGATGCTAACAGCGCGAACGGGTTCAACGATCTGGCTCGCTCGCGCCCGAGACGCTGGGCGTACATGCCGGTTTCGCCGCCCCACAGGGCGTCGAAGTTCGGTTGCATGCTGGCGAGCACGCCCCAGGCGCCGAGCTTGTGTGCCTGTTCCTCGGTGACCATCTCCAGATGTTCGAGCCGGTGCCCGCACCGGGCGACGGCGGGGGCTCCGGCCGATGCGACGACGGTCTCGAGCGCGTCGACGACGGCGGTGACGGCCGCGTCGCCGATCACATGGAAGCCGGCGGGGATGCCGGCTTGCGTACAGGCCTGCAGGTGCGCCGCGATCGCGTCGCGGTCGAGATAGGTGTTGCCGACACAGCCGGGCGCGTCGGCGTAGGGCTCGTGCAGCCAGGCGGTGCGCGAGCCGAGCGCTCCGTCGACGAACAGGTCGCCGGCCAGGCCCCGGGCGCCGGTGCGCTCGATCAGCGCGTGCGCCTGATCGGCCGTGGTCACCGCTTCGCCCCAGTAGCCGATGAT